>JAZTZV010000106.1:0-55132 GCA_045637645.1 Acutalibacteraceae bacterium
ACGCGGACGTCATCATGATCCTGATCAACGCCGAGCGTCAAGCGGATATGTACAAAAACGACATTGAGCCGAACCTCACCGCCGGCAAGGCGCTGTGCTTCGCTCACGGTTTTGCGATCCACTTCGGCCAAATCGTGCCTCCTGCGGATGTTGACGTGTTCATGATTGCTCCCAAAGGCCCCGGCCACACTGTCCGCAGTGAGTATCAAGAAGGCAAAGGCGTGCCTTGCCTCGTGGCGATCCATCAAGACGCGACCGGTCGCGCTCTCGATGTGGCGCTCGCTTACGCTGCCGGTATCGGCGGCGCGCGTGCCGGTGTCCTCGAGACCGATTTCCGCACCGAGACTGAGACGGACCTCTTCGGCGAGCAAGCTGTCCTCTGCGGCGGCGTGACCGCACTGATGAAGGCCGGCTTCGAGACCCTCGTTGAGGCGGGCTACGATCCCCGTAACGCTTACTTCGAGTGCATCCATGAGATGAAGCTCATCGTTGACCTCATCTACAAGGGTGGCTTCTCCATGATGCGTTATTCCATCTCCGACACCGCTGAGTTCGGCGATTACGAGATCGGCAAGCGCATCATCACCGACGAGACCAAGAAGGAAATGAAGAAGGTTCTCGCCGAGATCCAAGACGGCACCTTTGCCTCTAAGTGGATCAACGAAAACAAAGTCAACCGTCCGCACTTCAATGCGTGCCGCCGCATCGCCGCTGAGCATGAGCTCGAGGCTGTCGGTAAGGAACTGCGCAAGATGTACAGCTGGAACGAAGAATAAGTCCTATCAAAAAACCTCTGCGATTTCGCAGAGGTTTTTTCTTGTTTTTGACGCGAATTATAGGTGCCTTCGACTTGACACGTTTCGACAAAAGACCTATAATATTTAGTATATTATTACATGAAAAGAGGATGTTCATGGCGGTTTTTAAATGTAAAATGTGCGGTGGTGCACTGGATATATTTGATGAATCGGTCATGTATTGCCGCTATTGTGGTACGAAGCAAACGTTGCCCAAGCTTCCCAGTGAACGAAAGGAAGCACTGTATGATCGAGCGGGCATGTTGCGCCTCAATCACGAATACGATAAAGCGATGGCGGTTTACGAGCAGATTTTAAGCGAGGATCCCGAGGATGCGGAAACGTATTGGTCGTTGGTGCTTTGCCGTTACGGTATTGAGTATGTGGAAGACCCCGTAACCGAGCGCCGCGTTCCGACGGTGAATCGCGCACAATTCACATCGGTGTTTGATGACGCGAATTATAAAGAGGCAATTGCGCACGCGGATCCCGTACAACGCCTTGTCTATGAACAAGAAGCCAAAACCATCAATGAGATCCAAAAAGGAATTTTGCAAATTTCCGAGCAAGAAGAACCGTTTGATGTGTTTATTTGCTATAAAGAAACCGATGAAAACGGGCGTCGCACTCCCGATTCGGTGCTTGCCAATGAACTGTATCACCAGTTGACGCAAGAAGGTTTCAAGGTGTTCTTTGCTCGTATCACCTTAGAGGATAAACTCGGCAGCGCTTACGAACCGTACATTTTTGCGGCGCTCAATTCCGCTAAAGTGATGGTCGTGATCGGAACAAAGGCGGAATACATTCAAGCACCGTGGGTTGAAAACGAATGGAGTCGCTTCTTGGCGATGATCAAAGCAGGGGAGAAAAAGGTTTTGATCCCTGCTTATAAGGATATGGATCCTTACGACCTTCCCGAAGCATTTTCTCACCTTCAAGCCCAAGACATGACCAGACTTGGTTTCATGCAGGATTTGATTCGCGGCATCAAAAAGATCGTCGGTGCCGATCAAAAAACAAACAATCCAAAGAACGATTCCGACAATACGACGTCGCCGCTTCTCAAGCGTGTCTTCATGTTTTTGGAAGACGGTGATTTCGAGTCTGCCGATGAATATTGCGAGCGCGTATTGGATATTGACCCCGAATGTTCCAAAGCATACATCGGCAAGCTGATGGTGAAATATCAATGCCATACGGCAGAAGATCTGTTGTCTGTCGGACAGGATTTTTCAACCACGGGACATTATAAACGCATTCTGAAATACGGAACATCCGATGAAATTGCGTTTATTCAACGCGCGGTTCAAGCAGCTGCCGATGCGGCTCAAACCGTCGCTGATCCGAAAACGGAAAAGCAAATCCCTCAAAGTTCTCCTGTGTCGGCGAGCAAAACGCCGATTGAGGAACTCTCGCTGTCCGTGCTCGCCTATAATCACTTAAAACGGTGCGGGATCCATACGATCGAGGATTTGACCGCACATACGGAAGAGGAACTGGCGGTGAAAGCATCGCTTTCCGAGAAAGTGCTTGAGGAAATTCGATCGATATTGTTATCGCGCATGTTGTCGCTTCATAGCGTTGCGTCCAAAACAGAATCAATCCCGCAACCCAATCAAGAAGATGTCAAAATGGGTCTTGTGGAATTTGTTGTTAATAAAAACAGCGGTTTCTTTTCCGTCAACAACGAAAGCCCGTATCGTTTTGTGGTGGATGAATCTGCGGAATATGTTGTTTTGGCGGAAGCTTCAACGGTATCACGTTATTACAAACTTCCTGTCGGAAAGCATACTTTACGATTGTTCGTGGAAGATAAAGGTCTTCCGTCGAATAACAAGCAAACCGATGTGATTCGATTCGAAGTGTTTGAAGATCGTGTTACCACGATTCGTGGCAGTCGCCCGGGTGTCATCAGTAATGTAACGGTACAGATTGTTTTCAAACCGCTTCCGATACTTCCGATTAAAATTGAGAAGTCTCCGACACCAACAAATCAAAACAAATCGGAAGGCAACGAGCTTCACGGTACGGTCAAAATGGTTGTCAAAAAAGCGGCGGGGCTTGGATTGATGGCATATGCCGATGGCAGTGTGTATAAATTTGTTTTTGATAAGACAAAAGAAAAAATCGTTATTTCCGGAAAAAAAGATGTGACGGAAACGATTCAATTGCCGTACGGATCGCACACGGTTCAGGTGTATATCCACAGTTATAACGATCCCAAATGCCAAAAAGGAAGCACAACCAAATCGGCTGAACGTACTTTTACGGTGTCGGAAAAATCTGTCACGATTTCAGCAGATCGTCCGAGCGCCTTCTCTTCTACATGTTCTTTGAGTGTAAACTGATTCACACAAAATAAAGTTGTAAAATATGGCCCGATGAACACGTTTAATAAGCCGTCATTGAAAGAACGCTTTTTGGTTGGTAGCGGTATAGAGTGATAATTCGTGGTTGCAAAATGTGAGGATAACATGTATAATGGATCGTAAGGAGATGAGTCTATGAAAGTTTGTCCGAATTGCAAAGCGGCTGTCGAAAAGAAAAATCGTTGCCCGCATTGTCAAACCTCGCTTGTGTATATCACACCTGTTGATGCAGAGGTGGATAAAGTACCGTCATCCTTTCAAGCGCATTATATCGGCTACGCTTTGAAAACAGCATGGATTTCGCTTGCTTCGATTATCCTTTGCGCGCTCCGCTTGCTGATTTGGAATCAAGATCTCGGCATTTACGGAGTTCATGTGATGTCGCTTGCGGTGTTATCGCTTGTGTTTGCCGTGATCCAATATCGCAACTTCGGAACATATTCTCGCCACTTTCATTCGTCTGCCGCTGTGCGATTCTTGACGGTGTTCGGAAAATATGCGTTTGCGGTTTCGGCGCTGGCGTTTGCGTTTTTGTCGTTACTTGCGCTGTAAGAACATAAAAATGAAGCCCTTCGATTCGTTGGAATCGAAGGGCTTTTGTGTTGTATTAGTTTTTGAGGCTTTGCATCGGAGCGGGGATACGACCGCCGCGATTGATGAATTTGGCGGGGGAGTAGGTCGAGAGCGGTATCACAGGACCGCCGCCGAGCAAACCGCCGAAAGACAACTCTTCGCCGACTTCCTTGCCGATAGCAGGAATGACGCGCACGGCGGTGGTCTTAGAGTTGACCATGCCGATGGCCGCTTCGTCGGCGATGATCGCCGAAATGACTTCGGCGGGCGTGTCGCCGGGAATGTTGATCATGTCAAGACCGACCGAGCAAACCGCTGTCATGGCTTCGAGCTTTTGAATCGTCAAACCGCCGCAGCGCGACGCTTCGATCATGCCTGCGTCTTCGGTGACGGGGATAAACGCGCCCGACAAACCGCCGACGTGCGACGATGCCATGACGCCGCCTTTTTTAACAGCGTCGTTGAGGAGCGCCAATGCGGCGGTTGTGCCGTGACAACCACAGCACTCCAGACCCATCTCTTCCAAAATATAGGCGACGGAGTCACCCACAGCAGGGGTGGGGGCGAGCGACAAATCGACGATGCCGAACGGCACGTCCAAACGTTTGGACGCTTCGGTCGCCACGAGTTGACCCATGCGCGTGATTTTGAATGCGGTCTTTTTGATCAAATCGGCAACCGCCGTCAAATCGCAGTCGCCTGCTTTGGCGAGTGCGGCGCGTACCACACCGGGACCAGAAACGCCGACGTTGATCACGCAATCGGGTTCACCGGCGCCGTGGAACGCACCCCCCATAAACGGGTTATCTTCGGGCGCGTTGCAGAAAACGACGAGCTTGGCAGGACCGATGCAGCCTTTGTCAGCGGTCAATTCCGCCGCGCGACGTACTGTTTGACCCATCAGCTTCACCGCGTCCATGTTGATGCCTGTTTTGGTCGAACCGATGTTGACCGACGAACAAATGTGATCGGTTACAGCAAGCGCCTCGGGAATGGCTTCAATCAGCTCTTTGTCGCCGGGGCCGAAGCCTTTTTGAACAAGAGCCGAAAAACCGCCAAGGAAGTTAACACCGCAGGTGAGTGCCGCTCTTTCCAGCGTTTTTGCAATTTTCACCGCATCGCGGTCGTCGCAAGAAGCGAGAATCATGGCGATAGGGGTGACGGAAATGCGCTTGTTGATGATCGGAATACCGAATTCCTTTTCGATTTGTTCACCCGTTTTGACCAAGTCTTTGGCATAACGCGTGATTTTGTCGTAGATTTTGTCGCACGTCACGTTGATGTCGCTGTGGCAGCAGTCGAGAAGCGAGATACCCATCGTGATGGTGCGAACATCCAAATGCTCTTCCTCGATCATTTGGATGGTTTCCAATATATCATGTGCGTTCAGCAAAACGATTCACTCCTCAAATGGTATGCATGGCGTTGAAAATATCCTCGTGCATCGCGTGGATGGAGAGATTCATTTCTTTGCCGATAGCATCCAGTTTATCTGCGAATTCCGTAAAGGGGATGTCGCTGTTTTCAATTTCCACCATCATGATCATGGCGAACATATCACGCAAAATGGATTGCGTCACTTCTTCCACGTTGATTTTGTGCGCGGCACACTCCGCCGACACACGAGCCAAAATGCCGACCGTGTCTTTACCGACGACCGTAATAACAGCACGCATAGTCAATTCCTCCGTTTGTATGGATTAAAATCGATTTGATTATATCATATCTTGTGGCGGAAAGAAACCCCAAAATAAAAAAATAAAAAAAATTCTAAAAAGGGGAAGAAATTTTCATAACTTTGTGGTATGATATCGTTGTATAAGTATAAGATTGCCGTAAAAAGGGGGAAGTGTGCGTGGTTATTGCCGATATGCATATGCATTGTCAAGCGTCCGAAGACAGTGAAACCCCCATCAGCGATTTGTGTGCGGCGGCGATCAAAAACGGACTTTCACTGATTGCCGTTACCGATCATGTCGAACTTGTGGAGTTTCGAAAAGGTGCTTACGATGTTGCGGCCGAAGAATCGTGGGATTTGATGGAGCGTGCCGTTGTGCCCAAAGCGGTGCGATTGCTTCGCGGCATCGAACTCGGTGAACCGTGTTTTAATGTTTCGCTTGCCGAGACATTGCTTTGTAAGCATGACTATGATTTTGTGTTGGCGTCGCAACATCGCTTGTCCGATGAGCTCCCCGATTATTATTTTATCGATTACAGCGATTGGACGGATGAGGCAATTGTACGTGAAATAGAACGCTATTTCCGTGAACTGGTTCGTGTGGTGCGTTGGAACGGATTTGACAGCTTGGCGCATCTTACGTATCCGTTTCGTTACTTGCCCGCCTCTTGGCGAAACGGCGATTATCGCCCGTGGAGCGGGGTGATCGAAGAGATCCTCGGAACACTTGCCGAAAACGGCAAAGCACTTGAGATTAACACATCGGGCATCCGCAAAGGACAGGGGATGACATCGCCCGACCTGCCGCTGATCAAGCGTTTTTATGAACTCGGCGGACGTCATATCACGATTGGCTCGGACGCCCACCGTGCGCTTGAAGTCGGCGCGGATTTAAACGAAGCCGCTTCGCTTGCCAAGAAAGCGGGATTTGAACATTACACAGTATATTTTAACCGACAACCGCAGTTGTTGTCGCTTTAAAACGGAGGGAATCGTTATGGAAAAATTGTTGAAGCTTCTCGACCAAAATGCTCGTATGAGCAATGCTCAGCTTGCTACGATGCTCGGCAAGACCGAAGCGGAAGTGGAAGCACAAATCGCTCAACTTGAAAAAGACGGCGTGATCCGCGCGTACAAAGCGGTGATCGATTGGGATAAGACTGACCGCGAATATGTTACCGCCATCATTGAACTTCACGTGACACCGAAAAAAGACCTCGGTTTCGAGGGGATTGCGGAAACGATCATGAATTTCAAAGAAGTGGAAAGTATTTCGCTGATGTCGGGCGGTTACGATTTCTCCATCGTTGTCAACGCCCGTACGTTTAAAGATGTGGCGATGTTTGTGGCAAAACGCCTGTCTCCGCTGGATTCGGTCGTTTCGACGGCGACGCATTTTGTGCTTCGTCGCTATAAAGAAAAGAATGTGATCTTTCTCGATGAAAAGAAGGACGAGAGAGGAGCTTTTTAACCCATGCAGTATGAGTCTTTGATCAACAAGACGTTGCTTGACATGAAACCGTCGGGCATTCGTCGTTTCTTTGATTTGGCGCACGAGATGGAAGATGTTATCAGTTTGTCCGTCGGTGAGCCGGATTATTCGACCCCGTGGCATATCCGCGAGGTCGGTATCCGCACGCTTGAACGCGGTAAAACATGGTATTCTCCGAACGCAGGCTTTATGGAGCTTCGCGCCGCGATCTCGCGCTATATGGATCGTCGTTTCGGTGTGCATTACAACGAAAAGAACGAAGTGATCGTTACGGTCGGTGGCAGTGAAGCAATCGATTTGTGCATGCGTGCGCTGATCAATCCCGGTGATGAAGTGTTGATTCCGTCGCCGAGCTTTGTGTGCTATGCACCGCTCGCATCGATGGCCGGTGCTGTTCCTGTGATGCTTGAAACCAAAGCAGAGGATCTCTTCCGTTTAACGCCCGAGGAGCTTAAAGCGGCCATCACGCCGAAAACGAAGTTGCTGGTGTTGCCGTTCCCGAACAACCCGACGGGTGCTGTTATGCAACGCGAGCATATGGAGGCGATCGCCGAGGTGCTTCGCGGCACCGACATCATGGTGCTCAGCGACGAGATTTACGCGGAATTGACGTATCTTGAGGAAGGCCCCGTGAGTTTTGCGGCGATTGACGGCATGCAAGAGCGCACGCTGCTTGTCAGCGGTTTCTCGAAAACCTATGCCATGACAGGTTGGCGCCTTGGCTATGTTTGCGGCCCTGCACCTGTCGTGCAACAAGTACTCAAACTCCATCAATACGGCATTATGAGTGCGCCGACGACCGCGCAATACGCCGCCATCGAAGCGCTTGACAACGGTGATGACGATATCGTGCAAATGCGCGCCGATTACGATCAACGCCGTCGCTTGATCGTTAACGAGCTTAACAGCATGGGGCTTACCTGTTTTGACCCGCAAGGTGCGTTTTATGTGTTCCCGTCCATTCAAATGACGGGCATGACGTCCGAAGAGTTCTGCATGGCGCTGTTGCACGAAAAGCATGTGGCGGTCGTTCCCGGTACGGCGTTCGGTGATTGCGGCGAAGGCTTTGTCCGTATTTCATATTGCTATTCCATCAAACATATCATCGAGGCGATGCGTCGTACGAAAGAATTTTTGATTGAACGCGGCTTTTTGGCGGAGGATGGCACATGCAAGTGATCGTAGATGCTCCTGCGAAAATCAATTTGACGTTAAATATTGAAGGTGTGCGCGAAGACGGCTATCATTTGTTGTCGTCGGTGTTTCAGGCAATTTCGCTTTCGGATGTGGTTACACTTGAAACCGTCGAACAAAGCGGCATTGAACTGATGCTGTCCGATCCGTTGCTTCCTTGCGACGAACGCAACACTGCGTATCGCGCCGCCAAGCAGTTTTTTGATCATACAGGCATCGCTCCGTCTGTGCATATCCATGTTGAAAAACGCATCCCGCAGCAAGCGGGACTCGGCGGCGGATCGTCGGATGCGGCTGGTGTGCTTGTCGGTTTGAACGCGTTGTATGACGCGGGATTGTCGACGCAAACGTTGTGCATGCTCGGTGAACGTGTCGGTGCAGATGTGCCGTTTTGTATCGTCGGTGCAACGGCAATGGTGACGGGAATCGGCGAATGTATCGAACCGATCACGCCGCTCGCACCGTGCTATCTTGTGGTTGCGAAACCGCAGGTGGGGGTATCGACCGCGCAGGCATATCGCGCTGTTGACAGTGTCGCAACAATTCCCGCCGATCAAGCGGCAATGTGCAATGCGATTGCTTGCGGCAATTTGTCGGTGGTCGGTTCGTTGTTATCCAATGCATTTGAGCAAGCGTTGGCGATTCCCGAGGTGGAGGATGTGCTTGCACGTATGCGTGCTTGTGCGCCGCTCGGTTGCATGATGAGCGGAAGCGGATCGGCAGTGTTTGCGATGTTTGACGATGAGCAAAGCGCTCGTGATTGTGCGCATAGTCTGGCTCCGTTTGTACATACTTATGAGTGTGTTCCGCTGAACAGAGGCGCGGCTGTGATCGGAGGGTAATGGTTCATGTTTTACAATTGGTATATTCCTACGGATACCGTCTCGTTGGTACTGTATGCATTGGCTATCATCATTGCCATTGCGTCGATTGCGCTTCAGGCCGGTGTTTCCAATACGTTTAAAAAATACAGTTCGGTTCTCAGTTATCGTGGGATCACCGGTGCGCAAGCTGCCGAAATGGTGCTTCGCCAAAACGGTGTGTCCGTGTGCCGAATCGAAAGAATTGAAGGACATTTAACGGATCATTTTGATCCGCGGTCAAATGTGATCCGCTTGTCGAAAGCCGTATATGACAGTACAAGTGTCGCGGCAGTCGGTGTGGCGGCTCATGAAGCGGGACACGCTGTGCAATACGCAACAAATTATATTCCGATCAAGCTTCGTGCCGCAATTTTGCCCGCGGCTCAGATTGGTACGAATATGGGATGGATTTTGGCGATCCTCGGATTTGCTTTCTCGTTTCAGCCGCTTGTCTACGTCGGTATCGTATTGTTTTCGGCGACTACGCTGTTTCATTTGATCACGCTGCCGGTTGAGTTGAACGCCAGCCGTCGCGCATTGCAGGCCGTCGGTCAACCCGGTATGCTTTCCGAGGATGAAAAAGCGGGTGCACGCAAGGTGCTGACCATGGCGGCGATGACGTATGTTGCGGCACTTGCGGCTTCAGTTGTGCAGTTGCTTCGCTTAATCGCCAACGCTAACCGTCGGCGCTGAATATACGATCTTCAAGGAGCATAAACGACTATGTCAACGGTACAAAAAGTACGTTATATGACGGCTGTGGTGTTGGCTGTTTTGGCGTGTGGCTTCTTCATGGAAGGTGAGATACTCATCGGAATTGTTTGTGCATTGAGTGCTGTCTCGCTCCTTCCGTTGTTGTATCAATTGTTGATGATTCGTTCGAATGAAGTGCAAGTGTTGTCACCGCTTGTGTTGATGTTGACAACCTTGTTTCTGTTTTATGTGTTCAAATCCATTCCGCCACCGTATGATGCGCCTTTCAAAACAACCTATCATGAATATGTCGCGCAAACGACCGTAACAACTTCGGAGTCGACTGCTACCACTCAAACCACGCAACCGAGTACTTATGCGGGAGAAACCGTGTATCGTACGCCAAGCGGCAAACGCTATCACGTTGACGCGTTTTGCGGCGGTGAACATGCGTACGAAGTGACCGTTGAGGAAGCGACCGAAGCGGACTTGACGCCGTGTAAACGCTGTGTTGGAGAATAGTGCGATTTAAGTCTTGACAAACCATTTTCTATCGCGTATAATAATGGATAATCAATTACATTCGTTTTCGAAAAGACTGCGAAGGGAATAAGACGAAAGCAGACAGGCAAAGAGAGCCGACGGTTGGTGTGAGTCGGTGTTGTCGCTTCTCGTGTATAGCTCATCCCGGAGTTGTCCGTCCGAGCCGAAAGGGGAGGGCGGAACGGTTGGTCGCGTTAAAGACCGAAGCCTTGTTTGAGGCGGAGGGGCGCTTGAAAAGCGCCTGAATGTGGGTGGTACCACGTGCGATTTTGTCGCTCGTCCCTGTCTTTCGGGGACGAGCGTTTTTGTTTAGTTTGAAAGGAGTTCCGTTGTTATGTTAAAACCCTCTTTCCAAAAATACCGTCCGTTTGAGCAGATCGATCTGCCCGACCGCGAATGGCCGACCAAAGTGATCGATAAAGCCCCGATTTGGTGTAGCGTCGACCTGCGCGACGGCAATCAAGCGTTGATCAATCCGATGAACTTGGAACAAAAGCTTGAGTTTTTCAAAGCGCTCTGCGATATGGGCTTTAAAGAGATTGAAGTTGGTTTCCCGTCGGCTTCCGAAACGGAATATGAGATCTGCCGTGAGTTGATCGAAGGCGGTCACATCCCCGATGACGTCACGATCCAAGTGCTCGTGCAAGCGCGCGAACATCTGATTCGCAAAACTTTTGAAGCAATTCGCGGTGCCAAAAACGTTATCATCCACTTCTACAACTCCACCTCCACGCTCCAACGCAAAGTGGTGTTTAAAAAAGATATGGCGGGTATTATCGATATCGCGGTCGAAGGCGCGAAATTGATTCGTGAGCTTGCCGAAAGCTATGACGGCGACACCAACATTCGCTTTGAATATTCTCCCGAGAGCTTTTCGGGTACCGAAATGGATTATGCGGTGGAGATTTGTGCGCGCGTGATGGAAACGCTCGGCAGCACCAAAGAAAACCCCGTGATCCTTAACCTTCCCAACACAGTCGAAATGTGTACTGCCAACACGCACGCAGATCAAATTGAATATTTCATTAAACACCTCCCGAACCGCGAAGCGGCCATCATCAGCTTGCATCCGCACAATGATCGCGGCACAGGTGTTGCGGCGGCGGAACTCGGCTTGTTGGCGGGGGCCGATCGCGTGGAAGGTACACTCTTCGGCAACGGTGAACGTACAGGTAACCTTGATATCGTAACAATGGGTCTGAATATGTTCACGCAAGGTGTTGATCCGAAACTGAATTTCCATGATCTTCCGAAATATCGTGATTTGTTCGAACGTTGCACCGGTATGCGCATCGGCGAACGTCAGCCGTATGTCGGACAATTGGTGTTCACGGCGTTCTCGGGTTCTCACCAAGATGCCATCAATAAGGGTCAAGATTACATGGAGAATTCCGGCACGGAATATTGGGAGATCCCGTATCTGCCCATCGATCCTGCCGATGTCGGCCGCGAATACGAACCCATCATCCGCATCAATTCCCAGTCGGGCAAAGGCGGCGCGGCGTACATTATGCAACACAACTTCGGCTATCATCTTCCGAAGGATATGCACGTGGAGTTCGGTGCGCTCGTGAAAGCGGCTTGTGACGAAGCGGGTCGCGAGATCACACCCGAGGAAGTGTACACGGTGTTCGAAGGCGAATATCGTAAGGCACCCAAGACCTACGAGCTTCATGCATGCCGCTTTGTCGACAGTGAGCACATCAACGAGGAAACCGGCGAACACGATGTGCATTTCACGGGTTCGATTTTGGTTGGAGGCAAAGAAGTGGAAGTGGAAGCGGTCGGTAACGGCCCGCTTGATGCGTTCTTCAACGCGTTGCCGCAAGTCGGACTCAACGGTTTTGAATTTATGGCATATCACGAGCACGCGATCTCGGCGGGTTCGGACTCCAAGGCGGTGGCGTACATCCGTCTTCGCCGCCCGAACGGCAAACCGATCTACGGTGTCGGTGTCTCGCGTAGCATCAACCGCGCATCTGTTAAGGGTGTGCTCAATGCGATCAACAGAAGCGTAAAAGAGGAGAATGTGTAATGAATACTTATAAAATTACGTTGCTCAAAGGCGACGGCATCGGCCCCGAAATCGTTAACCAAGCGGTGAAAGTGCTTGACGCTGTCGGTGAAAAGTTTGATTTTACCGTGGAATATACCGATGCATTGATCGGCGGTGCCGCCATCGATGCGACGGGCGAACCCCTTCCGCAAGCGACGATCGATGCGTGCCTCGCGTCCGATGCGGTGCTTCTCGGTGCTGTCGGCGGTTACAAATGGGACGGTCTTTCGGGCAAGCAACGCCCCGAAGCAGGTCTGCTTGGAATTCGTGCGGCTCTCGGTTTGTTTGCAAACCTGCGTCCTGCGAAGATTTACGGCCCGCTTAAAAGCGCATGCCCGCTTCGCCCCGATATCATCGGCGACAGCATGGATATCATGGTTGTGCGCGAGTTGACGGGCGGTATCTATTTCGGTGAACGCGGCCGCACGATGAAAGACGGCGTTGAAGGCGCGTATGACACCGAGTATTATTCCAAACCCGAAGTGGTGCGTATCGCGAAAGTAGCATTTGAAACCGCGATGAAGCGCGGCGGCAAGCTCCACAGTATTGATAAAGCAAACGTGCTGGAAAGCTCTCGCTTGTGGCGTGAAACCGTCAATGAAATGGCGAAGGATTACCCCGATGTCGAGGTCAATCATCTGTACATCGACAATGCCGCGATGCAACTGGTTCGCAACCCGAAGCAATTTGACGTCATGGTGACTTCGAACATCTTCGGTGATATCCTGTCGGATGAAGCTTCGCAGATCGCGGGTTCGATCGGCATGCTGGCGTCTGCGTCGCTCGGCGAAGGTACGCGCGGTTTGTATGAGCCGATCCACGGCTCCGCTCCCGACATTGCGGGTCAAAACATTGCCAACCCCTTGGCGACCATTTTGTCCGTTGCGATGATGCTTCGTTATTCCTTGAACGAGGACGCCGCGGCAGATGCAATCGAAAAGGCGGTCGAGGTCGTTCTTGAAAACGGTCTGCGTACCCCCGATATCTACACCGAAGGCACCACCAAAATCGGCACCGACGCGATGGGCGACGCGGTTGCCGCTGCACTGTAAGAATCCCCACCAAAAAGACACCGCATTTTGCGGTGGCTTTTTTTCACCTTATCGGATTTTTTGCGTACAGTAAACAGTAGGGGGAATGTGTATGAAAAAGCGCCGACTGTCATTCCGAAGGCTCTGCCTTACAATAACGTTGATCGTGGTGATTTTGCTGGCGTTTGTGACAGCACAGTATCGTCCTTTGATGATGGATTCTGCGTGTAATTTGGCGCGCAATACCGCCACGACCGTGATCAATCAAACTGTCTGTGATATGCTGGAAGATGAAAATGTACAATACGAACAGTTGATCCATGTGACCTATGATTCGGACGGAGCGGTGCGCACCTTGCAAGCGAACGCTACCAACATTAACCGAATTAAAGCAGAAACGGTGTTAAGAGTGCAACATGCGTTTAACAAACATGCGATACAATCTGTCGGCGTACCGCTTGGAACCTTAAGCGGTATCACATCTTTTTCGGGAAAGGGCCCTTCGATTCGTTGTCGGTCACTTTTAACGGCTTTGCCGAGCGTGAAACTGGAATACCATTTTGACGGCGCCGGTATCAATCAAACCCTACACAGCATCATCATGACGGTAACGGTGCCGCTCTCGGTTACATTGCCGTTGCAGGATCGGGAAATTGAGGTAAAAGCATCCTTTATGATCGGCGAAACCATTCTTGTCGGTGAAGTACCGGATTCCTATACAAATGTGATCAGCGATCCTGAAGTGGCGGACGACATTTTCAATTACGGCGATATCGGATAAAATGAAATTTATACAATGCTTTCGTGCAAAAAAATCAACAATTCACGCAATATTCTCGGAATCTATTTGTAAAATGATGAATAACGCAAAAAACAGTTGCAAAACGGCCGCCTGTGTGGCATAATAAATGCATACCAAACGAAAGGGTATGAAAAGAATGAAGATTGCGATTTACGGTTACGGCAATCTCGGCAAAGGTGTCGAGTGTGCTGTGAAACAAAATAGTGATATGACCTTGTTCGGCGTGTTTACGCGCCGTGATCCTTCGACGGTTTCGACTGTGTTTGCGGATACAAACGTGTATCATACCGACGACATTGCACAATATAAAAACGATATTGACGTGCTGATCATTTGCGGCGGCAGTGCGACCGATCTGCCCGAAATGACACCCGCGCTCGCCAAACAATTCAATGTGGTCGACAGCTTTGACACCCACGCCGACATTCCTGTGCATTTTGCGCGTGTGGATGCCGCGGCGAAAGAAGCGGGTACCACGGCGGCGATCTCGGTCGGCTGGGATCCCGGCATGTTCTCACTCAATCGCCTGTATGCGAGCGCGGTGCTTCCCGATGGCAAGGATTATACTTTTTGGGGTAAAGGTGTCAGCCAAGGTCACTCCGACGCGATTCGTCGCATTGAAGGCGTTGCGGATGCCCGCCAATATACTTGCCCTGTGGAAGCGGCTCTCGACGCTGTGAGAAGCGGCTCGAATCCCGAGTTGTCCACTCGCGAAAAGCACACGCGTCTTTGCTATGTGGTGGCAAAGGAAGGTGCGGATCTCGCGCGTATCGAAAACGAGATCAAAACCATGCCGAAATATTTCGCGGATTACGACACCACTGTGTGTTTCATTTCTCAAGAAGAACTTGATCGCGATCATAAAGGCATCCCGCACGGTGGCTTCGTGATTCGCACGGGTAAAACAGGTAAAGATTGCGAACACAATCATGTGATTGAGTACAGCTTGAAGTTGGATTCCAACCCTGAATTCACCGCCAGTGTGCTGGTTGCTTACGCTCGTGCGGTGTATCGCCTCAATGCGCGCGGCGACTTCGGTTGCAAAACCGTTTTTGATATTGCGCCTGTGGATCTTTGTGCGCAAACTCCCGAGGAGTTGCGTGCACATATGCTGTGATTTGGAAAACTCGCTTGTTTGCCGCAAGCGAGTTTTTTCGCACTTGACACAATACCCCTAGGGGGTATATAATGGAGCTGTAAGGAGGGATTCGTATGCCTTGTGAATTTTGTCATGCCAACAAATCGCGTGACGACGAAGAAAAGACCGCGTTGATTCATCGCTTGAATCGGATCGAAGGACAAATTCGCGGAATCAAAGGGATGGTCGAAAAAGATGCCTATTGTATCGATATTTTGATGCAAGTGTCGGCGGCAAGTGCGGCGTTGAATGCGTTTTCGAAGGAACTGCTTGCGGGACATATTCGCACGTGTGTTGCCAATGATATTCGAGCAGGCAACGAAGAAACCGTAGAGGAATTGGTTACGACACTTCAGAAGCTGATGAAATGAGGTGTGATGTATGAAAGAATATGATGTGCGCGGGATGAGCTGTGCCGCGTGCAGTGCGCGCGTCGAAAAAGCCGTTTCGGCACTCGATGGGGTGAGCGCTTGTTCTGTTAACCTTTTGACGAATTCCATGATGGTCGAGGGAATGGTCGACTCGGCGACGGTTACAGCGGCGGTGGAACGAGCAGGTTACAGCGCGTCTGAAAAATCGTCGGATCACAAAAACGATTCCTCGTCCGATGAATCGTTTCGCGACCGCGAAACTCCGCGGGTGATTCGTCGTTTGGTGGCATCACTTGTGTTTTTATTGCCGCTGATGTATGTGTCAATGGGGAATATGATCGGCTTGCCGTCCGTGCCGTTTTTGGAAGAGAATCTTGTGGCAAACGGACTGGTTCAACTGTTACTGTCGGCGGCAATTGTGGTGATCAATCAAAAATTTTTCATCTCGGGCGTCAAAGGTGCTTTGCGCGGTGCACCGAACATGGACACGCTTGTCAGCCTCGGCGCCGCTTCCGCCTTCGGTTACAGCACGGTGTTGCTGTTTTTGCTGACGGGCGATGACACACACCATGTGTCGCATCATTTCTATTTTGAATCCGCCGCCATGATTTTAACATTGATCACGGTCGGAAAATGGTTGGAATCGCGCTCAAAAGGGAAGACGACCGATGCGATCAAAGGGTTGATGGAGCTTGCACCGAAAACGGCGGTCATCGTTGAGAACGGTCGTGAAAAGACGATCTCGGCAGAGCAAGTGAAGGTGGGAGACATCTTTATTGTGCGCGCAGGAGAACGTATTCCCGTTGACGGCAAGGTGATCGAAGGAACCGCGGCTGTGGATGAATCGGCATTGACGGGCGAAAGTATCCCGATCGATAAAGCGGTCGGTGATGCGGTTTCGGCGGCAACGATCAGTCAATCGGGCTTTTTACGATGCGAAGCCACTCGTGTCGGAAACGATACAACTCTTCAAGGAATCATCCGTTTGGTCAGTCAAGCGGCGGCGGGAAAAGCGCCGATCGCGAAACTCGCGGATAGGGTATCGGGCGTGTTTGTGCCCGTTGTGCTCGGCTTGGCTTTGGTGACTCTGCTTGTGTGGCTTTCGGTCGGCGAAGAAATCGGTTTTGCGTTGGCGCGTGCGATTTCGGTGCTGGTGATCAGTTGTCCTTGCGCGCTTGGTTTGGCAACTCCCGTTGCGATTATGGTGGGGAGCGGTGTCGGTGCCAAAAACGGTATCTTGTTCAAAACTGCCGCCGCGTTGGAGCAAACGGGAAAAATCAAGACGGTTGTGCTGGATAAGACCGGCACGATCACAAAAGGTGAACCGCGCGTGACGCACGTCGTGACTGCCGTTGACGTATCGTTTGAAGGTTTACTCGGCGTTGCCGCTTCGCTTGAAGCCAAAAGCGAGCATCCTTTGGCGCGTGCGATATTGCGTTATGCAGACGAGCAAGGTGTTGTACCGCAACAGGTGAGCGGGTTTCAAACTTTGCCCGGAAACGGATTATCGGCAACAATGAACGAGAAAAGCGTGTATGCGGGGCATGCGCGGTTTATTGAAACGTTTGTTGCGATACCTGAAGAATTAAAAATGCAAGCGACTTCGTTTGCCGAAAACGGCGAAACACCGCTTTGGTTCGCAAGTGAGCAAACGGTGCTCGGTGTGATTGCGGTGGCAGATGTGCTCAAAGACGACAGTGTCGAGGCGGTTCAAGAACTCAAAGAGATGGGTCTGCGTGTTGTGATGTTGACCGGCGATAACGAAAAAACCGCAAAGGCGATCGCGTCACAGGCGGGGATCGACGAGGTGATTGCTGAGGTTTTGCCCGATGGAAAAGAAGCTGTTGTTCGTAAGCTTCAAAAACACGGTCGAGTGATGATGGTCGGGGACGGTATCAACGATGCGCCTGCGTTGACAAGTGCCGACATCGGCGTAGCGATCGGTGCGGGTTCCGACATTGCGATCGATGCGGCGGACGTGGTGTTGATGCACGATCGCTTGTCCGATGCGGCGGCGGCAATCCGTCTGAGTCGTGCGGTGCTTCGTAACATTCGTGAAAATCTCTTTTGGGCATTCTTTTACAATGTGATCGGCATTCCGCTGGCGGCGGGAGTGTGGATTCCGCTGTTCCGGTTGGAGTTGGATCCGATGTTCGGCGCGGCGGCGATGAGCTTGTCGAGCGTGTGTGTTGTGACCAACGCATTACGACTGAATTTCAAACGTATTCACGGAAAACGTCCGTTGTCTACACAAACTGTTGAACAAAAGGAGGAGCTAACCATGACCAAAACCATGACGATTGAAGGGATGATGTGTCCGCATTGTTCGGGACGTGTCAAAACAACGCTTGAGGCGCTGGAAGGAGTGCTTTCTGCTGAGGTCAGTCACGAAAACGGTACAGCGATCGTGACTTGCACAGAACAAGTAACCGATCAAGTTTTGAAAACGGCGGTTGAAGCACAAGGGTATTCCGTGACATCTGTGCAATAAGAATAAAAAGAAGGGTGTTTTTTGATGAGCATCCTTCTTTTTTTGTGCGGTTATGTGAAATTTTAATGAAATTCTCTATTACACTTGACTTATTTAACCAAATTGTTTACAATAAATGAGATTGTTTTGTGTAAATAAACAGGAGGTTGAATATGAATAGAACAAAGCGAGTCGGAAAGCGCGTTTTATCGGTCCTGTTGGTGACCGCCTTGATGATGGTGTATACCACCAACTTGGCGGGTGTTTCGTCGGTTTTTGCTGAAACCTACGAATTTAACACCACGGATATCCGCGCGGTGTTGTCAGCGGTGCTTAAAAGCGAGATTCCGCAAACACCGATGAACGGTCAAGAAGACCGCGATAAAAACGGCAAATACGACACAAAGGACGTTCGTATCATGCTCTCGGAGATTTTGGCAGGTACAAACTATGTCGTGACATCGCAACCTGTTGCCGAAAATGCCATTCGTTTGTCCAGCATCTCCGATGTGACGGACGCGAGCGGTCAACGTTCGTATGATATCTACGCGCCTTATACGGACACCTATTCGTTGTCCTGTACCACCGCCAGCTCCATTTCGATTTACTCGGGGGATAACTTGATCAAGTCGGGTACTACCTCGTTGAATGTCGCATTGGAAGAAAATGTCGGTTACACGTTAAAAATCACCTCCCGTTATACCAATAGTTCCTTTAATTTGACTGTCTCCGCGGACAATCACAAAGTGACCCTGCCTTACGATTTGGCAGAACCGATCAGCACCGGCAGCTTTAATCTGTATAACAATTCGGCATACATGGTTGCTTCAAAAACGGTGGATTATCAAAAACGCGAGGGCGGCACGTATATTTACTGCAATAACCCCGAGATCATTCAAAGCGATGCGGTCGGCGATGCGTTGATGCGCAATGAGAATTTGACGGGCGAAGTGTTCATGACGTATGAGCATTCCAGCTATACCAGCACCTCGTTCTACCTCGGCTATCAAGTGAAGAACACCGGCGACAGTGATGTTTTTATCACCGTCACCAACGTCGGCTATCAAACCTCCGGTTCGTGGTACGGTCAATACGCGTGGTATGATTTTTATAACACCTCGTTCACGCTGCCCGATCCTTCGACCTATAACAATGCGGATTATCTGTTCTACGATTACACACCGCGTGTGTTCCAACCGATCACCTATCGCTTGCCCGCGGGTAAATACATGTATGTTGTCGGCGGCACCACCAGCGATGCCTATCGTAATATCAACGTCGACGGAACGGCGAACAAAAAGATTTCCAGAGGCAACTGTGTTAATGCGGCGGTGAAATTTATTGTCACGGGTGGTTCCGTTACCGGCACGATGTATTGCTACAGCCGTACCTCTCAAGTGGCGGCAAATCCTGCGCAAACCGGTTACCGTGTCGATAATAACTATAAAGGGCACAGCTACGGCTTGCAATATCAAGGCAGTGCCGATCACGCAGGTGTCATCGATTGTTATTTGGATTGGACGTTTAACGATGAGATCGGCAGCGGTATGTTGCCTGTCTCGTACACCAGCTATCATGCGAGCAAAGACAATGTTGCGTCCATGAAAACGCCTTACGGTGCGTACAACAACACGAATAACACATACAGTCGTGTATACCAATGGCAAACGCATATCAATCCGCAAGACGTCAATACGGCGGTCGGATCGGATATGGTTTCGTTCAAATGCGTGGACAGCAACGGTGTACAACGTGTAGTTGATGTCGAACATGCGGATGGTACCGGCAATTTCGGTAACTTCGGCAACTGGATGATTGAATATCAAGAGCACATAACCCTCGTCAATCAGGGTAACAAGGATCGCAAACTCAACTTCCATTTTGACGATAACGGTGCAATGTTGATGATGGCACGCGACACCGAAACAGGTGAGATTATTCAAGCGGATTTCCCTGTCGGTGGTCAAACTACCGGTGTTAACTATGTCTATACGGTAACGGTCCCCGCTCACAGCGTCAAACAATTTACGCTTGCGTATTTGCTGATGCCGATGTCTGCCGGTACGGTGAACCATTTTGTTTCGATCGTATAATGAAAATAACCCCGTATGCAAATTTGAATTTGCATACGGGGTTGCTTTTTATTTACTTTTTGTACATGACACAGCCGTGTTCGCTGTCGAGCGTGACGGTCGTACCGCTTTTGAGGATTTTGGTGGCGTTGTCTGCGCCGACCAAAACGGGGATATCCAATGTCATGCCGACGATGGCGGCGTGACTGTTCAAGCCGGGGAGCTCGGTGATGATGCCCGCCGCTTCGCGAATCAGCGGCACCAGGCGGTTGCTGGTTTGCGAGATGACCAAAATATCACCCGGGCGGAATTTCTCGAACGCTTCAAGTTCGTTTTCGACAACGCAAAGATTGCCGCAAGCCGTGTGTGCGGTCGCGCCCACGCCTTGCACCAAAATGTTGCCCACGAGATGCACTTTCAACATGTTGGTCGTACCCGCTACACCAAGCGGTGCACCCGCGGTGATGACCACAAGTTCGCCGTTTTTGATGCAGCCTGCGTTCACCGAGCAATCGACCGCATGATCAAACAACACGTCCATGTTATCTTTTTCTTCCGCCATGATCGGCACAACACCCCACGACAGATTCATTTGGCGACGTGTGGTTTCGCTGGTTGTACAGCAGATGATGGGGCAGGGCGGACGGAACTTGGAAATCATGCGTGCGGTCATACCTGATTTGGTGACGGTGATGATCGCGCTGGCACCGAGATCGAGGGCTGTGGTGACGGTCGCGTGCGAAATCGCGTTGGTCACGTTGGGAACATCGCCCGCCAAATCGCGGTTGCGGAAGCGCTTGGCGTAATCGATGTCGTGTTCGGCACGCACCGCGATGCGTGCCATGGTTTTGAGTGCATCCACGGGATAAGCACCTGCGGCGGTTTCGCCCGAGAGCATGATCGCGCTCGTACCGTCGTAAATGGCGTTCGCAACGTCGGTGGTTTCTGCACGGGTCGGACGCGGGTTTTTCATCATCGAATCGAGCATTTGGGTGGCGGTGATAACCTGCAGACCGGCGTTATAGGCTTTGCGGATAATGGCTTTTTGGATGGCAGGGATATCCTCAAGCGGGATCTCCACACCCATGTCACCGCGCGCAACCATGATGCCGTCGGACAGGCGAATAATATCGTCCACATTGTCCACGCCTTCGCCGTTTTCGATTTTGGCGATGATGCGGATGGTGTGATTGTGATTCTTCTCAAGCTCTTGACGCATTTGAAGCACGTCATCGGCGCGGCGCGTGAACGATGCGGCGATGAAATCGGCATCCATTTCGCAAGCAAAGGCGATGTCGGCGCGGTCGCGATCGCTCATGAACGGCATCGACAGACGCACACCGGGAACGTTGATGCCTTTGCTTGAAGAAATCGTACCGCCGTTGAGCACGCGACAGACGATGTCGGTGTCGTGGATCTCTTCGACGATCAAATCAATCAAACCGTCGTCGATTAAGATGTGGCAACCGGTGCAAACGTCGTTGGGAAGCTCGGCGCAGGTGATGTGTGCGCGTTGGCTGTCACCTTCGCATTCGACAGTCGTCAGCGTGAACAATTGACCTTGCGTCAGTTGCGTGCTTTTGTTCTTGATTTTACCGAGGCGGATTTCAGGACCTTTGGTATCGATCAAAATCGCAACAGGGCGGTTGAGCTCTTCGCGCAAGCGCTTGATCGTTGCAATACGAACACTTTGCTCTTCATGGGTTTGGTGAGACATATTGATACGAGCGACGTCCATACCGGACAAAATCAACTCGCGAAGCACTTCTTCATTGTCGGTCGCAGGGCCGAGCGTGCATATAATTTTTGTTTTTCTCATGTATGAGTCACAGCCTTTCGGAAAATTGTTTACAGTATAACAGAAGTTATCAAAAAAATAAAGTAAATATTCGGTAAAATTCATTTGTTTGCGTATATTTTTTGAAAAAAGCGGATTTTTCGAATGGCTTCCGTCTTTACAACAGAAGCGTTTTGTGCTAAAATACATAACATCTATGGCTTTGTGATGTCTTACATAGGAGGTCAGTAAAATGGCAGACAGAAAACAACTTGCAAAAGTGTATGAACCTCAAGAGGTAGAAGACCGCATCTACCGTTTTTGGACGGAAGGCGGTTACTTCCACGCGGAGGTCAACCCCGATAAAAAACCGTATACGATCGTGATGCCGCCCCCCAATATCACCGGTCAACTTCATATGGGTCACGCCCTTGATAATACGCTTCAAGATATTTTGATTCGTTGGCGCCGTATGCAAGGCTACGAAGCACTTTGGATGCCCGGCACCGACCACGCCGCGATCGCGACAGAGGCGAAAATCGTCGAAGCGATGGCGAAAGAAGGTCTCACCAAAGAAGGCATCGGTCGTGATGCGTTTATGGTGCGTGCATGGCAATGGAAAGAAACCTACGGCAACCGCATCGTTGAGCAACTCAAGAAACTCGGTTCGTCTTGTGATTGGGAGCGCGAGCGCTTCACGATGGACGAGGGTTGCTCCAAAGCGGTGCGCGAAGTGTTTGTGCGTCTGTATGAAAAAGGCTTGATCTACCGCGGCGAGCGAATGATCAACTGGTGCCCGCATTGCAAAACGTCGATTTCCGACGCGGAAGTGGATTTCAAAGAGATGGATGCAAAATTCTATCATCTGCGTTATCCGATCGAAGGTACCGACCGTTTCTTGGAACTCGCGACCACGCGTCCCGAGACCCTTTTGGGCGATACCGCCGTGGCGGTTCACCCCGATGACGAGCGTTATCAAGATCTCGTCGGCAAAAACGTGATTCTTCCCATCGTCAACAAAGCGATCCCCGTCGTGGCGGATACCTATGTTGAGATGGATTTCGGTACGGGTGTTGTGAAAATCACCCCCGCTCATGACCCCAACGACTTTGAGGTCGGTCTGCGTCATGATCTGCCCGTCATCACCGTCACCACCGAAGACGGTCACATGAACGAGCTTGCGGGCAAGTACGAAGGCTTGACCATTGCCGAGTGCCGCAAAGCGATTGTTGCGGATCTCGAGGAACAAGGTTTCCTTGTCAAAACCGAGCCGCTCGTGCACAACGTCGGCACTTGCTACCGTTGCGGCACGACCATTGAGCCGCGCGTGTCGCTGCAATGGTTTGTCGCAATGAAAGAAATGGCGATTCCCGCGATCGAAGCGGTGAAATCCGATAAGACTCAATTTGTTCCCGAGCGTTTTGAAAAGACCTATTTCCACTGGCTGGAAAACATCCGCGATTGGTGTATTTCCCGTCAGCTTTGGTGGGGTCACCGCATCCCCGCGTGGTATTGCGCGGATTGCGGCGAAACGGTTGTCGGTCGCGAAGATCCGACCGTGTGTCCGAAGTGCGGCTCCGCTCATCTGCATCAAGACGAGGACACCCTCGACACTTGGTTCAGCTCGGCTTTGTGGCCGTTCTCGACGCTCGGTTGGCCCGATAAGACTCCCGAAATGGAGTATTTCTACCCGACCAACACGCTTGTCACGGGTTATGATATCATTCCGTTCTGGGTCATGCGTATGATGTTCTCCGGCCTTGAGCAAACAGGCACTGTGCCGTTTGACAATGTGCTTATCCACGGTCTCGTTCGCGACGAAAAGGGTCGCAAGATGTCCAAGTCGCTCGGCAACGGCATCGACCCGTTGAAGGTGATTGATGAATTCGGTGCCGATGCGCTTCGCTTTATGCTCGCGACGGGCAACAGCCCCGGAAACGATATGCGTTTCATGCCCGATAAGGTGGAATCGTCGCGTAACTTCGCCAACAAACTGTGGAACGCGGCGCGTTTCGTGTTGATGAACCTCGGTGATGACGAAATCGAACTCACCTTGCCCGAAACCTTGACAATGGAAGACAAGTGGGTGCTCTCGAAGTTTAACTCCCTTGTGGCGGCTGTGACCGATAACCTCGAGAAATTCGAACTCGGCATCGCGGTGCAAAAGCTGTACGACTTCATTTGGGATACCTACTGCGACTGGTATATCGAGCTTTGCAAATCTCGCCTCCAAGGCGAAGATGCAATGAACGCCAAGCGCGTGCTTGTCTATGTGATGAACGGTATGTTGCAACTGCTCCATCCGTTTATGCCGTTTGTGACCGAAGAGATTTGGCAAAGTCTCCCGCATGACGGCGAGACGCTGATGTGCACTGCTTGGCCTGTGTACAACGACGCGTTGTCGTTTACGGCGGAAGAGCGCGAAATGGAACGCATCATGGAAGCCATCCGCGCGATCCGTAATCGCCGCGCCGAAATGAACGTGCCGCCTTCCAAGAAAGCGGAAGTATTCATCGAGACCGCCTTTGTCGACACCTTCAAAAACGGCGCTCCGTTCATGCTTCGCCTTGCTTCGGCTTCGGCGGTGCAAGTGGGCGAGAGCTTCACGGTCGACGGCGCTGTCAGCATCGTCACGTCGGATGCCACGATCAAGATCCCGATGAATGAATTGGTGGATCTTGCGGCGGAACGTGCACGCTTGCAAAAAGAGCGCGACAACGTGCAAAAGCAACTCGACGGCGTCATGGCGCGCTTGAACAACAAAGCCTTCACCGACAAAGCTCCCGAGAACATTGTGGCGACCGCTCGTGAGCAAGCGGCTCGTTTGGAAGAAAAATTGACGTTGCTTGATCAAAGCATGGCGGCTCTCGGCTGATAAATCCAATGCGGAAGTGGTGAGATCGATGCTCTACAAATACGAATTGCATGCGCACTGTGAAGAATGCAGTAAATGCGCGCGTTCGCCTGCTGCGGAGATCGTTCGTGCGTTCCACGAAGCGGGTTATGCAGGCATGGTGTTCACCGATCATTGCTGTTGCGGATACAGCTCTGTGCCGACCGAATGGTCGTGGGAGGAACGCGTGCGATATTATTACAACGCCTATCTCGGCGCCAAAGATGTGGGCGACAGCCTTGACTTTGATGTGCACTTCGGGTGGGAGCATTATGTCGGACGCGGAAAAGAGATCCTAACTTACGGCATTGATCTTGATTTTCTGCTTGCCAACTCCGACATCCCCGATTTAACGGTGGAAGAGTATTGTGAGCGTGTGCACGCGTACGGCGGTTATGTTGCGCAAGCGCATCCGTACCGTATGCGCCCCGATATTGACGAGACGTGGCAACCGTTCATTCATTGTCTTGATGGCATTGAGGTCTATAACGCCGCCAACGGCCCTTGTCAAAACGCGAAAGCAATGTTGCTCGCAACGGCGCATCCCGAGCTCGGAAGGCTTTCGGGCGCGGATTGCCACTTCACAACCGATAGTGTCGGAAAAGCGGGTTTGGCGTTCGGTCACCGCCTTCGCACCAAAGAAGATTTGGTCGCCGCGCTTCGCGCACAGGAAGGTACCATCATCGCCAACGGAAAATTGATCACCACGACCGATGAGTTTTTGTTGACAACCCCATAAAAAACAGCCAACCACGCATTTGTGTGGTTGGCTCATACGCGGAGGTGGCGGAATGGCAGACGCGCCGGTCTTAGGAGCCGGTTCTTATGAGTGTGGGTTCAAGTCCCATCCTCCGCACCAAAAAGCCCCGAGTCAAAACTCGGGGCTTTCCCAATATTTCAGCTATCTATTTATGGATATAGTATGATTGCATTGCAAACCGATAACGGTTGTTCGGAAGGAGAAAAACGATGATGGATATCACGATATGGATGAATTCGTTTATGTCTGCGCTCGAAGACACGTTTGGAGATCGTGTATGGTTTGTTGGTTTGCAAGGCAGTTACAGTCGCGGCGAGGCAACCGAAACCAGCGACATCGATGCGGTTGTGATTTTAGACACATTGTCCGTTGTGGACGTTCAAACGTATAACGACATGCTGGATCGTTTGCCGCATCGCGAACTTATTTGCGGGTTTCTCTCGGGAAAATCCGAGATTTTGAATTGGGAGCCTGCCGATTTGTTTCAGTTTTATCATGATACAACCCCGATCAAGGGTAGCCTTGATGAATTATTACCGTTGATTGATAAAACCGCCGTTAATCGAGCAATCAAGAGCGGTGCTTGTAACATTTTTCACGGTTGCGTCCACAATATGCTTTACGAAAAGAATAACGATATCTTGCGCGGACTGTACAAATCGGCTTCGTTTGTGGTGCAAGCGATCGTCTTTCAACAGACGGGACGCTACATTCGTCATCAAACTGCATTGCTTCAAGTTGCCGATCCCGATGAACAAGCTGTGGTTGAACGCTTTTTGCGCTTAAAAAACGGCGAAGCGTTACCGTTTGATGAAGCATCTGCGTGCTTGCTCGAATGGTCGCAAAAGCGGATAACACTTGCAGATGATCCCGCGATATGTTAAACTAAATGCAAACTGTAAAATGAGGGTTGCTTATGAAATGGTTGATTGCTTCCGACATTCACGGATCGGCGTTTTATTGTGAACAACTGCTTGCCGCTTTCGAACGAGAGAAAGCGGATAAACTGGTACTGCTCGGTGATATTTTGTATCACGGGCCGCGTAACGACCTCCCCAAAGGTTATGCCCCGAAAGATGTGATCGCCATGTTGAATCCGATGGCAAACGCGATCCTCTGCGTGCGCGGTAACTGCGACGCCGAAGTAGATCAAATGGTGCTCAATTTCCCGATCATGGCGGATTATGCGCTGTTGCCGCTTGTGGATCGCACGGTGTATTTGACACACGGTCATGTGTTCAACAACGATCATTTGCTGTCACTGAAAGCGGGGGACATCTTGCTTCACGGTCACACTCATGTTCCTGCCTGTCAAACATTCGACACCCACACCTATCTCAATCCCGGCTCGGTGTCGATTCCGAAAGAGGATTCGCCCCACAGCTACATGACGTTCGACGGCGAAACCTTCCTTTGGAAAGAGCTGGAAACGGGCGAGACATATCAAGAGTTTGCGGTGAATGATAATGGCGTGGTATGAATGGGCAATGCTAGCGGTGCTGGCGATCTTTTTTATTTGCGCCGCGATCGGTTTCACAAAAGAACAGCAACGTCGCCGCGCGATATGTGAGTCAATGGAGGAAGCGCCTGTTGAAGTGTCCGAACCGACTTTGGTGCGTGCAAGAGTGATTTCGAAACGTGCGGTGATGGAACACGGCGGCAGTTATAAAACCCCGACGCATCGTGTGATCTATTACGTTGGCTTTGAAACTGCCGATGGTCAACGTTTGGAACTGTCGGTCAGCGAGGACGTATTTGCCGCGGTTTATGAAGACCAAGAGAGCGATTTACTCACGGTTGAAGGCGAGTTTTTTGCGTTTGAAGATGGTCATTGCGTATAATTGGAACAGTCGTAGTTTGTGAAAACTGCGACTGTTTTTTGTTGGAATAATATGTTATACTATTAATATTACCAAATAAGGAGTGTGGATCCATGCGTACATATACCCGAATACTCTCTGTTGCGATGGTGCTGATGTTGGTATTGTCGATGTTGCCGCTTTCGTTTGTGTCGGCGGCGACGGTTGTGCCGCGTGCCGTGCAATTGCAATGGACGAACGAGTGGAAGGACGATTATTACGGCACTACCTACCGCGGAAATTTGTATGATACCGGTTGCGGTATTTTCTCTACCGTCAATGCGGTCGGTTATTTGACGGGCAACGAGATGAGTGTGACGGAAGTTGCCGACTGGGCATATGAAATCAAAGCCTTGAACTATTTTGCGGGCGGCGTTGACCGCACGATCATGTATCCGAAGTTGGAGGCCAAGTTCGGCAAAGATTACGGCTTCACCGTCGGTGAGGCGCTTTGGGCGAAAGCGACGACTCCGTCACTGTTGACCCATTTGCAAAACGGCGGTGTCGCGATCGGACACGTGTACGGACACTTTATCGCTATTGTCGGCTACGATGCGTCGACAGGTTATTTCCATGTTTACGACAGTGCACCGAGCTCGTCTCGCGGCACAGGCTCGGGTGATGCGTGGGTGTCGACATCGTGGATCACGACCAGCACCTATTTCACGGTGGATTGGTTCTGTCCGTTGACCCGTACGGGAACGGTTATCAACCGCGATTACGGTCAAACGGGCGAAACCGAAATCGGCACTTCTGCCGATAAACTCGGTACCTATCAAATCTCCACCGAAACGCTCAACGTGCGTGCGGGTGCATCGGTCGATTATGATGTTGTCACGACCGTGAAACAAGGTGACATTGTGAAAGTCACCGAACTGTCAAACGGTTGGGGTAAATTCACGGCTCCTGACGGCAAAGAAGGCTGGGCGAATGTCACCAATTACGGCACTTATATCGGCGTGGACGCGTTGGCGTATGAGCAAAGCGCGGCGACGACGGGGTTAACCTCGACGATCGATAATCAAGGTCGTATGACGCTGACGAACACGTCGTCTGCGCTCGGTATGTATGATTTGTTCTTGCCGCACAAACTCGGCACATTGACCACTCCGTACATGAGTTTGCAGATGACGCCGATTTACGGCAACGGCTACTATTTCGGTATTACGCAGAAAAACTCGGCATACTGGATGATGCGCGATTGTAATTCGGGCGATCAACTGGTGAACGAGACGTCCGCGCCGTTTATGACCGGAACGGAAACGCTTGAAATCAACCTTGCCGATTGGTGGAAACCCTCGCAAGGCTATCAAGTCGATCATGTGCGCGTGTATGTGGCACCGTACAGCTCGATTCGCGTGAACTATTTCTATTTCACGCAGACGGCAGGAACGGTCAAGGATATGAGCTATAATCTCCGTGTCGCTCAAACCGAACCGACCAATATCAACTTGATGCGTCCCGACACACTGGATATTGACGATCGCAGCAAATCGGGCGGTTATTCCTATCAAAACGGCGTATTAACCGTGACAAGCAACGATGACAACGGTTACAGCGTGGTCTTTGATCTGAACCAATCGTTCAATGTGTACGAGTTTATGTATTGGTTGCTCAGCTTCAAGGCGGATGCACCGTTTAATATCTCGTTGCTTGTCACACATGCAAACGGCGAGAGTTGGGCGTCTCTTGCAACGGATTATTTCGATCAATTCGGCGAGACGTATCCCGTGAGCGGCTATTTGCCCGCAAAGTCGGGAACCTCTGCTTTGGGATTGTACGGTTTCTATTCGTACAACGGTTTCATCCCGTCGGATGGAATCAGCACCGTTAAGAAAGTCAAAGTCTCTCTTGGTTCCAAGGGTTCGATCACAGTGGATGGTTTACAACTTTCCGAGAACCAAGAGCTGGTTGTGTTCGCCGATTCGGTGAGCAAATCCGATTCGTCCGTCGGCGCAAAGGTCGAGTTTGAAACGGATACATATGTTGTCGACAATGGGTTTGTCAGCGGTGTTGAAATCGGCACAACGCTTTCGACGCTTCTTCAAAATATCCGCTCGGATTATACCGTGACGGTGTATGAAAAAGGTGCGGTCGTCAGCGGTTCGACGGTTGCCAAAACCGGTCAAGTTGTCAAGGTTATGAACGGCACGACCGAGTTGCAAAGCTATGAACTTGTTGTATTCGGCGATGTAAACGGTGACGGTGCATCCAACACTATGGATGCACGCGTGATCATCAAATCGCTGGTGAATGTTGCGCTCGACGGCTCTCAAAAGCTTGCCGCCGATGTGAATGACGACGATATTGTGAATTCCAACGACGTGCGTTCGATGATGGCCGCGCTGGTGGGATAATGAGAAAAGGCAGTTCGCAAACGCGAACTGCCTTTTTTTACGGTCTGTCGTCTGTAAAATTCGATATTTGAAGATGCGGCGTCGCTCCAAAGCGAAGCATGCGCGGGCGTGTGTATGTCACATCTCCGTGAGGACGGAATTCGAACACATTGAACGAGGTCGTCGTCATAAACATCGACGGAAAACCGAGTGTCGGTGCCATACCAAGCAAATGCGCCGTCCAAGCGGTGCCCATACCGCCATGACAAAACACGGCAACACGTTTGTTGTTGTGTGCGGTAATGTCGTAATGCGAACCGTTTCGGGTATAACCGAGTTTGCTTAAAAATGCATCCGAGCCTCCAACCAGCGTGTGAATGCGCTCCATGCGCTCAATTTTGGCAAAATCGCAGTAATCTTCAATACCGTTGGCACCAAAGCGGAACGAAAGGTTGGAGTCGGGGAGGAAGGGCTGCATGAAATCTGTGCTTTCTTCCGTCCAAGCCAGTTCGTTCGGGGTGATACCTTGTGATTCGCAGGTGTAGGATGCGGTATCTTTGGCGCGTCCGAGCGGTGAGGTGTACACTTCGTCGAAACGAATGCCTTGTTCGTCGAACCATGCGGCGAGCGCTTTGGCTTCACGGTGCCCGAGTTCGGTGATGGTGTTATGTTCGTAATCGGGATCACCGTGGCGAATGATATATAACAGCATAGCGGATGCCTCCTTTTTGATCAGTATAGCATCATATGATTCGCTCGTCAAGAAAACTTATATTTGACGAGAAAAGTTGTGTCTGTTACAATATATGTATCAATCGATGAAAGGTTGGATTGAGATGAAGCAAACTCCTAAATGCTCGTGGAGCATTCTTATCTTGGGAGTGCTGACTCTTATCAGTGCGTTGGCGGCACCGATTTTTGGATCTTGGTCGAGGTCGGCGATCGCCTTATGCTTTTGGCTGAATTGTGGTATTTTGCGGGCTTCGATTTGATTTTGGCGTTGCTCGGCGGCTTGTTGATTGCAATCAGTTTTTTTCCAAAACGTGTTTGCGTGCCGCTTTCCTCCGTCGCCAATGTATATGCGTGGTTGTCTACATCGCTTTTGTCGGTCGTCTGCGCAACAGGATTGTATTGCGTGTGTAGTTGGGTTGTAGCGGTTGCGTTTCAAGAAGCAACTTTGCGCTATCCTCTTGAAGAATTATTCGGTTGCTTAGGCGGCATCGTATGCTCGCTTTTGGCGATGGTGCTGTTGATAGCGTGGGGATGTGCGCGCATTCGTTTGTGGTCGAAAAAAGGCCTTTTGCTTGATCTGTGGTGGATGGCGGTGCTGTTTTTGCCGGCAAGCGTCATGGTGGAGTTGTTCCATAAAGTGTTAAGCGCATGGGAAGCGCAGTACGGGTTTATCAGTAGTTTCTTGTTTGCAATCGGCGTATTTTCGTCGTGATCATACCGAAAAGGTGGAGATACTATGAAAAAATGCATGACACTGGCATTGACGGTGGCGCTCTTGGCGTTGTGTGCGATGCCTGCTTTTGCAGATATCGAAGAAAGTTTGATCGTCAATAAACAATACGACGATCCGATCATCAACGCGATCGCCAATGTCCAACGCGTGCAAGGCGACAACTACAAGCAAGCACTTGAAGGGGAGGAGAACCCCGGTGTTGCGCTTTGCGAAGCATCCGAACTCGAAAGCGTTGCCGTGTTTATTCAAGATTGCTCGGACAACCGTGTGTTGCCCGTGATCAGCGTGCGTGAACGCAAAGAGGCGGAAGATTTGATTCGTGCGGTCGATGAACTCGGGCACAAGGACGTGACGGTGGTCAGCGATGACCCGTCTCTTTTAAAATACATTCGCAACAAAAAACTCACCGTTCGAACGGGCTTGTATGTTGCGCTTGAGAGCGATTCTTTGACTTCGGAAGATGCGCACGCAATTCGCACATCGGTTCGAAGCGCTCCCGCTACGTTTTGCGTGATTGATGTCGCGTGTGCGAGCCGACAGGTCGTGGCGGAATTGCAAGAATTGGCGGTTGCGGTGTGGGTCGAAGCGGGAGATGACGATGTTTCGGTCCTCAAAGCCATCACGTCGGGTGCTAACGGTGTGATCAGCGCGAATGCGTGTGAGACTGCCGCGTTGATGAACGAATGGTTTCAAGAGAACACGATGACCCGCACTTCGATTATGATCGGACACCGCGGCAATCCGACACAAGCCCCCGAAAATTCACTGATCGGATTTTTAACGGCGTATGAAAACGGATGTGATGTGTTCGAGTTGGATGTGGAGATCACCAAAGACGGCGAGATCATCATCATGCATGACAACACACTCAATCGCACGACGAATTACAAGGGCGAATCAACGGTGTCGCAAATGACGTTGGAAGAAATCAAACAATACCGTTTACTTGATTTGGACGGTAGCGTGTCCGAAGAAACCGTGCCGACCTTCCGCGAAGTTCTCGAAACGTTTATGGATAAAGATTGTCGGATTTTTGTGGAGTTTAAAGGATATAATCAAGACAACGTTCGCGGTGCTTTGGAAATCGTGAAAGAATACGGCATGGAAGACCGCATCGATGTTATCTCGTTTAACAGCAATTTCTTAAAGGAAACACAAAAAGAAATCGAGGGTATGTCCACAGGCTTGTTGCAATCGCCTTCGGGTATTGCGCTTAATGCGCTTACGGCGGTCAATACGTTCTATTCATCGATCATCGCCACACAGGAAGTAAACAGCACCATCAATCCCGGGTTGGGTGTGGCGACGGAGGCGTATATCCAAACCGCGACCGATCGCGGTATGACGGTTTGGCCGTGGACATATACCAAGGGTTCGGTAAATAAAGCGTTTTTGGTGTGTCCTGACGGTATCACGACCGACGATGTGCAGTGGTCGAAAGATATGCCCAAATATATCGAAGTTGCGCAAACAGTCACTGCAACGCCCGGAAAATCGGTCTCTCTTTCGGTTAACGGTACAACATACGGCAGAGAAACCTCCGAGATCGAGATGTCAAATCTGATCGTGAACGTAATCGATGGGGAAGAGATTGTGAAAGCCGAAAACGGTGAATTGGTCGCTCTCGAAAACGGCACGGCACATGTGATGTTTGGCTATCAAACCGAAACGCCCAACGGTTCGACGTACGTGCTGTATACGCAACCTGTTACGATCGAAGTGAGCGATTCTTCGCCGATGACATTTGTTGTGATTGTGGCAATTGCGACGACGGTTTTGGCGGTAGTTTTTGTGATTCTTTTCGTTATTCTGAAAAAGAAAGCTCGTTAAATTGTTCTTTTGAAAGCGAAGTGATAGTATGTGCGGGAAAACGGACAAATCAGCCGCCCTTTGGTGGAAGTATGGCATTTTATTGTGCGCGGATTTGTTGCTGATTGCAGGACTTTGGTTATCACTTGCAGTTTTTAAAGACCGCAATATTGCGCAAGGGAGCATGCTCCATTTTACGGTTGCGGATTATTATCAAATTTTTGTGTTTCCGTTGTACGCGATTGTGCATGGTGTGCTTTCGCGTGTGGTAGTGAAAAAGTGTGTGGTTACACATTTGATATTGATGGCGGTGACAAGTGTCGGTTTAGCTGTTGTGCGTTTTTGGCCACTGTTTTCGACGGAAGTGTGGATTTTTGTGTTGCTGGCGGTCGGAATATCGCTCGTGGTGTATTGGGTGACAGCGGGTGTGCAGCTCCTTTTCTGTGAAAGAGAGTTTTGAAGAAAGGATTGCGTTTTCGAAAACAATATGATATACTGTTTGAAAATGTAAGGAGGCGGAATAATGCGCTCAAGAACGATTCAAAATGTAGCCGTTATGTTGGCGATTGTTTGTATGATTTTGCCCTTTGGTGCGGTTTGTCGTTATGTTTCTGTATCGGAAAACGGCATGCAACAGGAGGTTTTGAATAATTTCTCCTATTTTAATGTACAACCGTTTATTCTTTCGATCACCGAGAGCTTCAAGCAATTGGAAACCGTGTCGATCGAGTCGATCGCAGGATTGTTGCCGTTTTGGTTCTTCAATCTGTCTCCGTTTATGTGTGCGGTGGCGACCGTGCTTTGTGAAGTGCTGATGCTGGTGGGGTTTTGCTTCAAAAAGGATTATAAGATCCTGCAAATTTTGACGCTGACGTTGACGGCGGCGGCGTTGCTTTTGTCGCTGATCCCGCTTCTGTTTTACGGCTTGAAGTTTTACAACATGACCGCCATGGCGGTGTCGTATTTGCTCCTTTGCACACTCGTTCTCGGAATTCATCGTTTGACCGGTAAAGTGTATACTGTCCCCAAGGACGAAGAAGAGGAAGAACCCGAAATTTAATAAAACATGCCGACTTCAAAGAAGTCGGCATTTTTGTTTTACAGTATGCTTTTTGCGTGTTGTTTTAAAGCTTCGAAGGTGTCGTCGCTCATGTGATGTTCGATTTTGCATGCGTCTTCACCGGCGATTTCGCGATCAACACCGATCTTGACCAGAAATTCCGTTAAAATGGTGTGGCGCTCGTACATTTTGTGGGCTACATCCAACCCTGCTTCCGTTAATAACAAATATCCGTTGTCATCCACTCGTACATAACCGCCGTTTTTTAAAAGTCCGATTGCACGACTGACGCTCGGTTTGGAATATCCCATATATTCGCTCACGTCGATGGAACGCACAGCGTCTTGTTGTTTGCTTAATACAAAAATGGTCTCCAGATACATCTCGCCGGATTCTTGAATATGCACCAAAAGACCTCCTTTTAATCTTGTTTTCTCTAGGATACCATATTTTTCGAATCTTTTCAAGTGTATATTGTGTGAGGGAAGAATACGAAATGTTTTTGCAAATAATTCTTGACAAAACAGGAAAGGAATGGTATATTATTCATCGGTTAGCATATGCTAATCGTGTGAAGGAGGATACGAAATGACTTTGAATGAAGCCCAAGTCGGCAAGGAATATAAGATTCGTGCCGTTCAAACGAATGACGAAGAACTGGATTCCTTCTTGTTTTCTCTCGGGTGCTATGGCGGTGAACCCATCACCGTTATTTCGAGACGTTGGCGAAACTGTATTGTTTCGATCAAGGACAGCCGCTACAACATAGATGCCCAACTTGCACGGGCGATTTTGATTTGAGAGCAGCCAAAGCGGCTGTTTATTTTGCTCCGGAGGTTAGCGAAAGCTAACCTCAAAGAGAGTGCTTCAAGAGGATGAATTTGTATGAGAATTGCGTTTGCAGGAAATCCCAACAGCGGTAAAACCACCATGTTCAATGCGCTTACGGGACGAAATGAGCATGTCGGCAACTGGGCGGGCGTGACGGTTGAGAAAAAGGAAAGCCCCATCAAAAATAGTTACGCGAAAGGACGCAACTTGATCGCGGTTGATTTGCCGGGTGCATATTCGATGTCGCCCTTTACGGCGGAAGAAAGCGTCACCAGTACATACGTGAAAAACGAAAAACTCGATGTGATCATCAACATTGTCGATGCGACCAACTTGAGCCGCAGTTTGTTTTTCACCACACAGCTTTTGGAACTCGGTGTTCCCGTTGTGGTGGCACTGAATAAAAGCGATGTCAACCTCAAAAAAGAAACGAAGATCGACACAGTGCTCTTATCGGAGCTGCTCGGATGTCCTGTTTTGGAAACCGCGTCGATCAAATCCAAGCATAACGGTCTTGTGCCGCTTCTTGAACAAGCGATTGCGCATGCCGAAAAGGAGCAAACCGCTCCGTATCTCCAAGGCGACATCGATTTGAGCGATAGGCAAGCGGTTTCCAAAGCGGATCAAAAACGCTTTGCGTTTGTCAACGAGATTGTCAAGCATGTTGAAACGCGCAAAGTTTTTACCAAAGATTATACCGCACAGGACAAAATTGATACGCTGTTGACCAACCCGTTTATCGGTTTGTTGATTTTTGCAGGTGTCATGTTTTTGGTTTTTCAAATCTCGCAAGCGTGGCTTGGCCCGTGGATTGCCGATGGTTTGACGATTGGTAATGTCGCGGACGGCGGCTTGGCGTCTTGGCTCGGCGGAGTGGAATGGTATGCCTTGCGTTTTGTCGATGAAACAGGGAATGTGTTGCTTCCCGGTTTGGTGCCGTTGATTGAAGTGTTTCAAGGCTATATCGACGGCTTGGTCACCAACCCGATCGTCAACTCGATTTTGGTGCAGGGTGTGATCGGTGGTGTCGGCGCGGTTGTCGGTTTCCTGCCGCTTGTCATGGTGATGTATTTCTTGATCGCCTTGCTGGAAGACTGCGGTTATATGGCGCGCGCGACGGTGGTGCTTGATCCGATTTTCAAAAAAGTCGGTTTGTCGGGCAAATCGGTCATCCCGTTTATCATCGGTACGGGATGTGCGATCCCCGGTGTTATGGCGTGTCGTACGATTCGCAATGAGCGTGAACGTCGCGCAACGGCGATGTTGGCGCCGTTTATGCCTTGCGGTGCGAAACTTCCCGTTATTGCGTTGTTTGTCGGTGCCTTTTTCCCGGAACAGGGTTGGATCGGTACGTTGATGTATTTTGCAGGTGTCTTGATCATTTTGGTCGGTGCGTTTATTATTAATGCGATCACAGGCTATAAAGGTCGATCCTATTTTATCATCGAACTTCCCGAATACAAAGTGCCGAATTTCAAACGTGCGACGATCTCGATGCTGTCTCGCGGTTGGGCGTATATCGTCAAAGCGGGCACGATTATTCTGCTTTGCAACATGATCGTGCAAATTATGCAAACGTTCACGTGGACATTCCAAACGGTCGGGGACGACATGGCGGATCAATCGATTTTGGCGTGGATCTCGAAGCCGATCGCGGTGTTGCTCATCCCGCTCGGTTTCGGTGTGTGGCAAATGGCGGCGGCTTCCGTGACAGGGTTCATCGCAAAAGAAAATGTGGTTGGTACGCTGGCGGTTTGCTACGGCTTGACGAATGTTATAAATGTGGAGTCCTTTGAAATGACGGGATCTTCCGATGAGATTGTATCTAAAATCGGCATCACTTCGGTGGCGGCACTTGCCTGCTTGGTGTTCAATTTGTTTACACCGCCTTGCTTTGCGGCAATCGGTGCGATGAATTCGGAAATGAAAAGTGCAAAATGGCTTTGGAGCGGCATTGCGCTGCAACTCGGTGTCGGTTATACATCGGCGTTTTTGGTGTATCAAGGCGGTACGCTGTTTGCAACGGGCAAGGTCGGTGATGGCTTTGTACCTGGTTTGATTGCGGTTGCGGCGATGATCGGTATTGTGGTGGCTTTGATTGTACGTACCAAAATCAAGGCGCGTCAACGCGTGTGATGCATAACAGGATGTGATAAAATGGATATCGGAAGTTGGATCGCTTTGGGCGTGATCGTGCTTGCGGCCGTTTTGGCGATCGTGTATATCGTACGTTCCAAAAAGAAAGGGAAGCGCTGCATCGGTTGCCCAAGCGACGGATGCTCATCTTGTGCGGGATGCCGCGCTTGCCGACAGGAGAACGATTCCGACGGTAAATAAAGAAAACACGTTTGCTTTTTGAAAGCAAACGTCTTTTTTAGCATGACATTTTTAAAAATATGCGAACGGTAAACGGATATGACTTGACAAAAATGATGGGATATATAATAATATATGTAAATTTTCTGTGTACGGAGGTGCTCTTTTGAAGAAGTTTAAATGGATTCTTCCACTTCTTGCAATCGTTGCGGTTGTCGGTGTGTTGACGTTTGTGGCAATCGACGGCGGCACGGCGGGTCAACAAGTGACCTGTGGTGGTTGCAACGGTGTCGGAAAGGTTTTGGAAACGTGTGACACGTGCGGCAACGCACAAGCGATTCAATTGCAAGTCGGTGAAGAGGAATACGAAGCGGTGCATACGCCCGAAACGCAACCTGAAACGGCTTGCGAAGATTGCGGCGGCTATTCGACGATCACGCCCTGCGAGGATTGCGAAGGCAAAGGTTATACCGAACCGTCGAACTACTACGCAACGTGGGTTGCTCTGTTGGCACCTGTCATCGCCATTGCGTTGGCATTGGTCACCAAAGAAGTCTATTCGTCGTTGATGATCGGCGTGGTTGTCGGCGGCTTGTTGGCGTACAACTTCAACGTCGTAAATGCGGTGGACGGCGTGATTCAAAATGGTATTATTACCGCTGTTTCGGACACGGCGGGTATCTTTGCGTTCTTGGTGATTCTCGGCATCTTGGTCGCGCTTGTGAACAAAGCAGGCGGCGCCGCGGCGTTCGGCCGCTGGGCGAAAAAGAACATCAAAACCCGTGTCGGTGCGCAACTTGCCACGTTTGTGCTCGGCGTTTTAATTTTCATCGATGACTATTTCAACTGCTTGACCGTCGGCGGCGTCATGCGTCCTGTGACGGATTCCAAAAATATTTCGCGCGCCAAATTGGCGTATATCATCGATGCCACTGCGGCACCGATCTGCATGATCGCCCCGATTTCGTCTTGGGCGGCGGCGGTCGCGGCGAACGCGAAAGATTTTTCCGAGGATATCAGCCCTATTCAACTGTTTATCCAAGCGATTCCGTATAACTTGTATTCGCTGTTGACGCTGGTGTTTGTTGTGGCGCTTGTGTTGATGAAGTTTGATTTCGGCCCGATGAAACGTCACGAGTTGAACGCGATTAAAGGCGATTTGATGAGCGGCGGCAAAGCGGCGGAACTCGAAGAAGAGAATTACAATCCCAAGGGTCGTACGCTGGATCTGATCCTGCCCGTGCTCGTGCTGGTTGCGGTTTGCGTGGTGGCACTTGTGTATATCGGCGGATTCTTCGGCGGCGCAAATGCAAGCGACTTTATTGCGGCATTTGGTGATACCGATGCGACGGTGGCGTTGCCGCTGGGCGGTTTGGTCGCGCTTGTGTTTACGATTGCGTACTTGATCGCACGTCGCATCATCAACTTCAAAGATGCCATGTCGACGATCCCGAAGGGCTTCGTCGCGATGGTTCCCGCAATTTTGATTTTGACGTTTGCAACGGCTCTCAAAAACATGACCGGTTTGCTCGGCGCGGATGTGTTTGTCGGTAACGTGATGGAAGGCTCGGCGGCTTCGCTTGCAAACTTCCTGCCCGCGATCATTTTCCTTGTCGCGATTTTCCTGTCGTTCTCGACGGGTACGTCGTGGGGCACGTTCGGCATCTTGATTCCCATTGTTTTGAACATTCCGTACGATGTACCCGAACTGAAGATCATCGCGGTTTCGGCATGCTTGGCGGGTTCTGTGTGCGGTGACCATTGCTCGCCGATCTCCGACACGACCATTATGTCGTCGGCAGGCGCGCAATGCGATCACGTCAATCACGTTTCGACGCAGATGCCGTATGCTTTGACGGTGGCGGCGATCAGCTTTGTCGGCTATGTGCTGGCGGGCTTTGTGCAAAATGTGTTTGTGGTGCTTGGCACCAGCATGGTTTTGATGCTTGTGGTGCTCTTTGTGCTTAAACTTTTGGACAAAAAATCGGCATAAAATTCCAACAAATCGGCAACGGATTCGTCTGTTGCCGATTTTCTTTGTCGAATTCTCGTGCTAATATACCAAAACTATAAAATTTTTATTCAAAAAACTATTGATTTATTAGTAAACTGTTGCTATAATATCGTTATAGATTTGTGGCGTTGCGGTGTTTCAGATACCCAATGCTCATTAGGAGGGTTTTGTTTTGGAAAACAGAAAGAAAGTTATTCGCGCCAAAGGCAATAAAAACATTAAAATCAACGTGATCCCCGGTCACTTTGCCACAAACCACTCTCACGTCAACTACTATGTGGATTTAACCGCGCTGAAATGCACCTACCGCTCCGCGAAAGCGGCGGCGGAAGAACTTGCTAAGCGTTTTGTGAACAAAACGCCCGTCGACACCATCATCTGCCTCGAAGGTACGAAAATGATCGGCGCTTATCTCGCAGAGGAGCTTGCCCGTCCCGGCAACTTGAGCTTGTCCGAAGGCAACGACATCAACGTCGTGCACCCCGAGACCAACGCCAACAACCAAATGTTGTTCCGTGATAACATGCAAGATATGGTGTGGAACAAAAATGTCCTGTTGCTGATCTCGTCGGCTTCGACCGGCAAAACGATCATGCGCTCGATGGACTGCCTGCAATATTACAACGGCCGTTTGGTCGGCATCGCGGCGCTCTTCAGCGCAACGGAAGAAATCGAAGGTCACAAGATTGAGTCGATCTTCTCGGCGGACGATCTTCCCGGCTACGAGAACAACCTGTCGGGTCAATGCTCGATGTGCCGCGACAAGAAGAAAGTTGACGCGATCGTCAACAGCTTCGGTTATTCGAAAATCTGATTTAAAAAACGGAAAAGGGCTGCGCGTTCGCGCAGCCCTTTTGTCGTACGGATGGATCAGCAACCACAGCCGCAGCCGCAACCGCAGTCGTTGCTACGAGTGTCGTTATCACCGCAGTCGATGAGCAGAAGGATGATGATGATGAACAGGAGCCAGCTGCAATCGATGCCGTTGAACAGGTTTCTAAGACACATACTCTTCGTCGCCTCCTTTCCTTTGGTCATTCTCATACTATGCCCAAAGCGGAAAAGTGGTGCGAGATTACAAAAAAATTATTTCTTTTTCAAGATTACCTCTTTTCAAAAACTAGATGATGTGATATAATAGACTTGTTCTTGAGAGGAGCGTGCTTTAAAATGGTCAAAATGCAGCAGATTCGTTCTGTGAAATTTTATACGGTCGGCGAAGAAATCGGCAATGCCATCACGCACGGCATCGGCGCGGCGTTCGGCGTTGTCGGTCTGATGCTGATGCTCTTGAAATGTACGGACGCTCGACAAACGGTCAGCGCGAGTATGTACGGTGTTTCGATCATCGTGTTGTTTACGATGTCCTGTTTGTATCATGCGTTGACGAACGAAAAGGCAAAGCGTGTTATGCGCATTTTCGACCATACGAGTATTTTTCTGTTGATTGCGGGCACCTACACGCCGTACACACTGATCACGCTTCGCGGCGTGTTTGGATGGATGCTGTTTGGTTTCGTGTGGATGACGGCGTTGCTCGGCATTGTGCTCAACTGCATCAGCATCGAGAAATTTAAGTTGTTTTCCATGGGGTGTTACATCGTCACGGGTTGGTGTGTAGTAACGGCGGTGGTACCTCTTGTGAGGAATCTAGAGCCTGTCGGGTTGGCATTTTTGTTAACGGGCGGTATTTTGTATACAGTCGGCATCTTGTTTTATCGCCAAAAGACGGTTCGGTGGTTCCATATGATTTGGCATTTGTTTGTCTTGGCGGCGGCGATTTGCCAATTTATCAGTATTTATATGTATGTTCTCGGATGAAAAAGAGCGGCTGTGTGAAAAACAGCCGCTCTTTTTATTGAGGTCAACCTTTTACGGCACCGGCCAAAACGCCTTTGATGATATATTTCTGACACGAAATATAAAACACCACGATTGGAATAATTGCCAGTACCAACATGGCCATGAATCCACCCCAATCGACCGATCCGTATGCACCCTGCATGGTGATTTGAATCGTTACGGGAAGGGTTTTGTATTGTTCGGTCCCGAGTACCAAGTAGGGTAGGAGATAATCGTTCCAAATCCACATCGCATTTAATACCGCGACTGTTATGGCAGTTGGGCGCAAAATAGGGAATACGATTTTGAAAAACAGCTGTAACGGCTTACAACCATCAATTGTGGCGGCTTCTTCGATATCATGCGGAATAGATTTGATGAAGCCGCTGAACATGAACACCGACAAACCCGATCCGAACCCGAGATAAAGAAGTAAGATCCCGACGGGATTGTTGAGATGCAAACGATCTGCTGTAAACACCATGGTATACATCACCATTTGAAACGGCACGATCATGCTGAAAACAAACAGGGTGTATAACAATTTTGTCAGTATCGATTTTACCCGTGTGATATACCAAGCGGTCATGGAGGTGCCGAGTACGATCAACAACACCGATCCAACCGTAATAAACAGCGAACGGAATAGCGATCCCAAAAAATCCGATGTGTTGATTCCTTTGACATAATTGTCAAAGCCGACAAAGGAATCGGCGTTTGGCAAAACAAAAGGTTCGTTAATGATTGTGAATTTGGATTTAAATGAATTGACCAGCACCAGGATCAGTGGGATAAAAAACACAACGCACAACGCAATCAAGATTCCGATCAGCAGGCGATCCAAGGCGGAGGAGTGCTTTTTCATGTTTCTACCTCCTTGGACCGTGTCAAACGAAGTTGTATAAATGCAATAACTGCTACGATGAGGAAGAAAACAACAGCTTTGGCTTGTCCGACACCTTGCCATGACAGATTTCGTCCATAAAAGGTGTTGTAGATGTCGAGTGCCAGCATGGCGGTTTCACGATTTGGCGCGCCGCCTGTGAGCGCGAGGTTTTGATCGAACAGCTTAAACGAATTGGTAAGCGTCAAAAAGGTGCAAATGGTCACAGAAGGCATCACCATCGGGATCGTAACACGACGAAGTGTTTGCCAGCGTGATGCACCGTCGATGGCAGAGGCTTCAATCAGTTCCGTCGGAATGTTTTGAAGCCCCGCCACATAAATGATCATCATATATCCGATCAACTGCCAATTGGTGAGCAAAACCAGCCCCCAAAACCCATATGTCGCCGAATACGTGATATCGACACCAAAGAAGCCGAGCACACCGTTGATGAGCAAATTCCAAATATATCCGAGTACAATGCCGCCGATCAAATTCGGCATAAAGAAAGCGGTGCGGAACAAATTGGTGCCTTTCAAGCCGCGCGTCAATGCCAATGCCAATAAAAACGCAAACAAATTGACGGTGATCACGGATATGACCGTAAAGACGGAAGTGAATCCCAATGCACGCAGAAAGCGATCGTCGGCAGTAAACGCGCGGATATAATTTTCAAATCCAACGAATTCCGCGTCGGTCACAGTGGCGAAATCGGTGAATGACAGGTATAATCCCATTAAAAACGGCGCAAAAAAGGCGATGATAAACGCAACAAGCGTCGGCATCACAAAAACAGGAAAATATCGTTTCAGCGACGTGTGCATGTCAGCGCCTCCTTTCCTAACAGTGGTTTACAGTAACGAGCTTTCGTCTTTCCAGCGCTTGATAACGCTTTCCTTTACATCATCCCATTCTTTGGTGCCTTGCGCATATTGCAACAACAATCCGCCGAAATCATCCTTAAAGGTTTGACCGGGGAAGATGGTGAATTGCCACGGGATCGTAACGGTGTTTTCTTGTTCCATATACCGTACGATCTCTTTGGCGAGCGGGTCGTTTGGAATGTCTTCTTCGTCAAATGTGTCAAACGGAGCGATGAAATTCAATTCCTCAACAACAAAACGCTTGCCTGTATCACTGGAATACAACCAATACAGAAAATCGTCGGCGGCTTCTTGCTCGGCTTTGCTTGCTTTGGAGTTGATGCACAAATAATTTTCCGTACCGATGCAAAGCCCTTGGCTTTCTTCACCTTCGATTCCGGTATAGATGGGGAGAAAGTGCACGTCTTCTTCTCGCACGGTGTTGCCGCTGACCGATTGGATTTGATTCCACGCCCAGTTACCGTTTTGCACCATGGCACATTCTCCGAGCGCAAATTCCGTCATCGATTCGTCGACGATGGCGGTGCCTACGGCTTTCGGATTTGTGGTGGAATTTTGCAAATACAAATCAAAAATATTCCGGAATTTGTCGGCATATTCGAAGGTGATGGTGCCGACGTCGTTGCTTGTTAAATCCACGTTATTGTTTTTGAATTCATAATAGAGCGGGATGTTTGCCAAATGAGTTTGCCAGCGCCAATCTTCACCCGGCTTCAACGATGTGACGGCAAAAACGCCTTTGATTCCGAGGTCTTCTTTGCGAGCTTGCATATCCTCGACCAACGCTTTTAACGTATCAAAATTCACAATATCCGCCATTGATTGGAATTCGGTTTGACGGTCTTCAAGAGCAAAATAGCGATCGGTGATGGTTTTGTTGTAAATAATGCCATAGCCTTCGACAACGTTCGGGATGCCGTAAACACCGTCGCCGGAGGTTAACGCCAAGTCTTTGTCTTGAAGATGTTCGTATAATTTGGTGTCTTTCAAATCGGCGCAATAGCGTTCCCAATTGCTGTAACCGCGCGGTCCGTTGACTTGAAAAACGGTCGGTGCGTCCGAGGTCGCCATTTTGGCGGTCAACGTTTGCTCATACGTGTTGTTAGCGGCAGTTTCAACGATTACCTTACGTCCTGTTTCTTGTTCGTAGGCTTCGGCAATACGTTTATAAACAGATGCTACTTCCGGCTTGAAATTCAAATAACGCACGGTTACGGTTTGGGCGCTTTCGTTTTCGGAGCCGCTTTGTGTTTGTTGACAACCTGTCATCGTCAGCAACAAGCAGGTGACGACGGCGAATAAGGCAAGTGTACGTTTCATAAGAAACCATCCTCTCGTTTTAAATCTTGTAGGGACAGTTTGTGTTGTTTTTTGAAAATTATGTGAGAACGATAAAAAACAGAGCAACGAATTTCTTTCTTGAAAATCCGTTTGCAAAACCATGGCATTTATGGTATAATAACACGGTCTTGAATAAGGAATACGAAATATGAGGATTCTATATAATGAAAGATTTCAAAAAACAAAAATGGATCGCATCCACTGTTGCGGTGTGTGCATTCATCATGACTGTGATTTTTGTGCCGATTATGTTTGAATCGTCGGCGAGCGACATCGAAAGCGTCACCTCCGGCAAAGCGGGCAATATGATTTTGGTCTATTGCATTGTGGCGTTGCTGTCGATTTTCCTACTTGTCGGCTATTTGGTGATCGGCAAGAAAAAAAACGGATTGTTTGTGATGCTGTTTTCGTGCATCGCGGCGGTCAACACAGGCTATTTCTTCGGTGCGATCTCGGGAACGCTCACGGGCGCGATGATGGCGAATCGCCTGTCGTATATGGGCGCGGCGTATTCGATGCTGGTGATGTTGTTGATTGTTATCGATGCGTGTCGTCTCCGTCGACCGAAATGGGTGACACGAACGCTCGTCGGCATCAGCAGTGCGGCGTTTTTGCTGGCGGCAAGCGGCGATTTGTTTGGGCTGTATTATAAAGCGGTTTCCATTGAAACCGTCAACGGCGTTACACATCTCGTCAAGGACTACGGCCCGCTTCACATGCTTTATCCCGTTTACTTGCTGTCCTATTTCGCGGCAATGGTCGGCGTGATCGTATATGCGTTTCACAAAAAGAAACTTACATCCCCGAAATACACCATTTTTTTGACGGCGATCGTGCTGACGAATCTGATTGTGTGGGGTGTGGAACAATTTATCGACGTCGGCTTTGAGTTTTTGTCGCTGTCGTATGTGGCGACGGAAATTACGCTGTTGGCAATTTACAGTTTGCTCAAGGATTACGGTGTCATTCGTCCGGACGGCGAAGTGGTCAGCGTGCAAATGTTGACACAATTGCACACGAAATATGTTTCGGGGGAATTGCCACCCGATATGGAAAAGTTGTTTTGCGATTTTGCCGAAAAAGCGGCAACGCTGTCTTCGGCGGAACGACGCATTCTGCGGTATTACATCGACGGCTGTGAAACGGCGGACATTCCCGATTTGGCGTTTGTGTCCATCAACACCGTCAAAAAACACAACCGCAGTATCTATCAAAAATTGGCGGTTGCATCCCGTGACGAATTGATGCTCTATATTGAAATGTTCCGTTGTTGCGATCGATTGCACGAACTGGTCGGCAACGAAGAATAAAATATGATAAAAAACAACGACTGTTTCACAGTCGTTGTTTTTTTGCTTTTTGGGGAGAGAATAAGACCAAAACGCCCTGAAAACGGCGGTTTTGACACAAAAGTATCCTCAGGATACCATAAAAATCGCCATAAGTACCCTGTGGATAATATACTATTGATTTATGAAATAATATAATATAAAACGAAAAGAAAGATCTGTGGATCGTTCTTGTTGCAAAACCCGAAAGGCGGTGAGCCAATGACCGGAAAAACCATTCAAACTGTATCCTTGTTTGATCGCTTTCGTTTGAGCGTTCCTGCGGAATTGACATGTCTGCTGGACGGACAAGCGGGAAGGCGCGTGGCGTTTATCAGCGATCCCGACGAAACGTTTACGGTTTCGTTTGAGGAGGGGATGGAGCTGATGGATCTGCTTCCCGAACGCGAGGGCGGTGCATCGGTTTGTTATCAATGTTGTAAAAACGGCAAATACATTCACCAGCGTCGTCAAAGCGAGGGGAAAAGTGTCTGCATCTTTTTTCATATTGAGATCAAAGACGGCAGCGGCAACGTGTTTTGTTTACCCGGACAAATGGTGGTGCACACCGATTATACATGGGCGAACGGCGTGGAACCGCTTTTGATGGAATTGCTGGAAGCCGTTTCTCTGCGTTCGTGCGCGTAGATTTGCGGGCAGCGCGTATTCTTTCTCATTTTTTAATAAGAAAAACAAAAAAATCCCCGGCATAAACGGATGAAACTCCGTTTCAAATACAGAAACCCAAAAGGAGATGACCTTTATGAAAAAACTGTTCAGCCTGCTTGTGTGTGCAGCGATATTGCTGACACTGTTACCGACGGTGGTGCTGGCGGAAGAATATCCGTCTCTCACCTATAACGAGCCTGTCAATGTCTCGCTGGCGGAAGGGGAGTCGAAGTGGTTCCGCTTTACTCCCAATACGGATGGAACCTACATGTTTTACTCCTATGACTATGTAGATGCCGATCCGTATGCAATATTGTACGATTCGACGATGACAGAACTGGCAGAGAACGATGATTACAGCGACCGTAATTTCCGCATCAGCTACGCGCTGACGGCGGGCGAAACCTATTATCTTGAGGCGTTTGAATATAGCAGGGACAATGCGGGCAGCTATATGCTTTGCGTCGGCGAGATCATGCCCACGACAATTTCTGTTTCGCCGGAATCCGACGATGTGTATGAGGGTGTCACCTATGCGTTGAGTGCGGTTATCTACCCGGATGATGCCAAAAAGACGGTGACGTGGACATCGTCGGATGAAACGGTTGCCACGGTGGATGCAAACGGTGTTGTCACCTTCCTGAGCAGCGGCACGGTCGTTATTACCGCCGAAACGGTCAACGGTCTGACCGATACGTGCGAGTTCAATGTTGTCGCTGTCGATGGCACGCTGTCGCTTGACACGGCGCAAACGGTGACATTCACCGGAACGGAGAGAGTTTACGTTTTTGAATTTACACCCGCGCAGGACGGCTACTACCGCTTTGCATCGTTTGATATCGTCACCGAAAGTGTTGACGGTCATAAAATCGACCCGAAAGTGTCAATAGATGATGCAAGATGTGGACAAATCGGAAGCGATGACGACGGCGGAGAAGAAGGAAACTTCCGTGCAGATGTGGAGCTGAAAGGCGGCGAACCCTATTTTGTTCGCGCGAGGACGTATTATTCCGACTCGATCGGCTCGTATACGTTCAACGTCGTCAAAATGCCCGAAGCGGTGTCTATGGTGATCAATGAGGGCGATCTGACGATGGAGCAGGGTGACGATAAAGAGTTGTCGGTGAGCTATGCGCCCGATGGTTGTTGGGTGGAGGACTTCACGCTCTCGTCCTCCGATGAATCGGTTGTTGCGATCGAGGGTGATCATGATATTATTGCCGTGGGCGGCGGCGAAGCGGTGATCACCGCTACGTCGGATGCGGGTCTGACGGCATCTGTTACCGTCACGGTGGTGGGTGTTCCCGAAATCGAGCTGAACAAAACTTACACCGCGAGCGGCAGCGAAGAGAACGGCGAAGATCGCGTGCGCTTTGCATTCAAACCGACGGTGTCGGGACGTTACACCATCACCTCGGACAACGCTGTCGGCGAAGGTGCTCTGGCGTACGTGATGTTGCGTGATGTTTACAGCGACTTTCGTTCCTGCGATACGGACTCCTCGTCTTTTAAGCTGACGTATGAACTGGAAGCGGACAAGTGGTATTACTATGACGTGTATCTGAAAGGTGAAGATATCGAAGCATCCGTGGATTTCGTTATGACCAAGGAAGACGACAGCACGATCCCTGTTGCCGAACAGGACACCGATTACGACATTACCATTTCAGCTGACGGCAACGGTGCGTACTATGCGTTTACACCCGCTATCACGGGCACGTATACCATCTTCTCTGCAACCGAACACGAAGTGGTGGACCCGAAGGTAAAGCTGTTCAGCGACGAATGGGAGTTTGTGGATTCCGACGACAGCAGCGCTAATGATGACTACGACAACTTCCTTTTGGAAATTTTCCTTGAAAAAGGAAAGACCTATTATCTCAAATTCAAGGATTACTACAGCTACGGCTACGGCGATTACGTGGTGCGCATCGAACTGGAAGAAGTGGCAATGAGCGAAGTGGAACTGGCCATTGAAAACGTCACGGATGATACCGATGTGACGATTCACTTCTATGAAGAAGGCATGCCCGAACCTGCTTATGAAGCGCTTATCATGGGCAACAACTACGTGGATATGGAGGTGCTGTACGGCACTTACACAATCAAGGTGTTTGCTGACGGTTACGCGATGTACACAACGACAATAGAGGTTGACGATGACTATGAATACGTGACAGTTTCGATGGAAGAAGTCACAGTAGTCTTCGGTGACGTAAACTTCGACGGTCAAGTCACGGCGTTTGATGCGTTGATGATCCTGCAAGAAGCCAACGGAAAAGGCGTCTTGACGGGCGATGCGCTTGTGGCGGCAGATGTCAACGGCGACGGTCCGATCACCGCATTCGATGCGCTCGGTGCGTTGCAAATCGCCAACAGCGCCACGTGATAATTCGCACTGATTTTAATTACTCCCGGAAATTTTGAACCACGAAGGTGGGTTTCTCCGTTTTGGGGAAGCCCCCTTCGGAAAGACGGTGACCGAACGCGGCGCACCGTTTTTCCGAAGGGTTCCACGTAACTTCAATATACCCTATTTTAGAAGCTGTTAGGGAGGATATTAGGTATGACAAAACGAATTACAGGACTGTTGCTCAGCATTGTGATGCTGATCGGGCTTTTGCCGATGTCGGCATTAGCGGACGGGCTTTCTATCGAAACGTTGACTTTTCTTAAAGTCTATGTTGACGAACCTGTTGCAGGGTGTGCAGCGGACTTCGATGCGGGTGTCGTTGCCTTGCCGACAAACGCTGCGCGTGTGTATGTGGAGCAGAAAGACAATCTCCATTATTATCACGGTGTAGGTTGGTACGATTACACCGACGGGCGTTATCTGGAAGAAGGCGAAAGTTTTGTCGCGGGACATGAATATACGGTGCACGTGGCGGTGTATGTCCAGAACTATTTCTATCAGTTTTCTTCCTCGCTGGAAGCGACCGTCAACGGCGAATCTGCGAGTGTTACGAACGGATATACCAGTAAAACCGAGGTAAAATATGATTTCGGTGTTTGCCAAAACCCGCCTCCCGATATTACGGCGGTGACGGTCGGCGGCAATTTGCGCCCTGTTGCGGGACAGGCTCCTGTCTTTACGCTGGCGTACGATCACGAGCGTATGGAGATTGACCCTTACGCAGGTACGGCGTTTATCAACGGTGTCGCGTGGTATAACAGCAACACCTACGATATATTGGATCAAACCGATACGTTTAAGGCGGGGCAGACGTATACGATGCTGGTGCAATTCAAAGCCAAAGGCAACTATCGGTTTGCGACAAAAGACGGCGAGAGCCTTGTTGAAGGCACTGTCGAAGGCATTAAAGCCAAGAATATTTCATCGCAAGAAGACGATCAAAGTCGTTGCTTGAAACTGCAAGTCGAGTTTACGTGCGACCAAGACGACACGCTCGGCGGCGGTGCCGGTTATATCGGCTTGGACATTCCATACCCCGTTGCAGGCAAGAAAATGTCGTATGAGCCGACGCTGTACGGTGAAAATTGTGAGTACTCATACCTGACCGAGGACGGGTTTTACGATGGTGTAAAATGGGTCAACCGCACTCACGATTTTACATACAACAAGGATGCGGTGTTCAGCGAGGGTTCTGATTACAGCGTCACGGTATTGGTGAAAGCAAAATCCGTTTTGCAGGACGAGTCGCGCCTTCGTTACCTTTTGCACGAGGACGGCACGGTGGATCCGTATATTTGTGCCACTGTCAACGGATTGCCTGCGCGTGTCGAACCATACGGCGATCAAAGCCCTGTACAAGTCGTGCAGGTCACATTTGATTTCCCTGCCTGTAACAGCACCGCCCGCACCATTGACGACATTACCTTTACGGATATCCGCACTCCCGTAGTCGGGAACAAGGTGGATACGGTGGCAACCGTAGAATATGGGTATAAAGAGAATATCCCTACCACGAAAAAAACGGTGGAGCTTACGTGGGTGCAAATCGACGAAAACGAATCTGAGAGTCGTGAATTGACCGAAGATGACGTTTTCGAGGAAGGATACCGCTATATATGGGTGGTCGATTTATCAGCGGACTCCTTGAGTGATTTTGCGGTGGAAGATCAACAGCTCAATGTGTCTGTTCGCGGCGCAGTTGAAACGGGGAGCCAGCCGGTTTCTTCAAAACAGATTTCGGTTGCCGCGCTTTATATGCCGTATGAGTCATTACCGGATCCGATCGGTCGCCTTGACATCATCGGTGCGGTGGCACCGACGGTCGGAGAGCGTCCGTATTATGATGCGGCGCTGACCGAAGCGCTGATGCCGTATGCATCGATCACCACTGTGACATGGCTTGAAAATGGCTATGTCATGGCGGAAAACGCGACGTTCAAAAAAGGCAATTCGTATAGTGTGATATATGGCGTTGAAACGGTTGAACCTTATACGTTTGAGCAATCAGCCATTATACGCGGATCGGTCAACGGTGATGAAACGTTGTACAACGGATATGACGGATCGACCGGACGCAATATCGCTGTTAGTGACGATGGGCGTACGGCGAGTATTATGTGGGTGTACGGCGAGCTTGGTAATGCCTCCTATACGGGAGTGACCGATTATGTGGAGATCGGCGGACTGATGCGCCCCGCGCCCGGTCAGACCCCCGATTTTAAAGTGGATATCAGCAGTTCTTACACGCAATTCGGCGGTGTGACATGGTATGAACTGGATGAAAACGGGTATCGGATCCGTTCGCTTGCCTATGATGAGTGCTTTAAGAAGAACACCGTGTATCGGGCGGAGATCCGCATCCTCCCGTCGGCAGGACGGTCGATCAACCTTGATTCCCGCGGTGCGGTACTCAACGGCGAATTTGCGCAGTATTATTATCTGTCGGGTGAAGCGGTGGTTGTGTATGCCGAATACGATACATCGTACTGCATCACGGAGATGGATATTCTGGATGTGCAATATCCGATCGGCGGTAAAACGCCGGACACGAACGTGGTGATTCGCGGCGTGAAGTCGGACGTGGATACCTATGCGAACGGCTCGCAGATTGACTGGTATTATGAAACCAATCCCGGCACGGCCGCGGCGGGATTCAGCCGACTGGACGGTAAGTTCAAATCCGATCGTCGCCATCAGGCGTATGTCACGCTTCGGACAGTGGGGGATTATTGGTTTGCTACCGATAACGAAGGCAATCTTGTTGTGGATGTCTGTATTGACGGCGTGCCCGTGGATTTCTCGTATGTCACCGATACGTATCTTGATGACGGTGCGGTGAACAAGTTGGAAACGGCACGCACCTATGACCTTGCCAAAAACCAAAACGGTGTATTTGTCGGCGGTCTGTTGCTGACGGATGGCTTGTATCTTGAAAGCAATCGTCGGGGCGTACAAACCGAAGATACGGTTGATAAAGAGAATGGTTATGCTTATTATGAAAACGGCGTATTGACGTTGCACGACTTTGTGTGGAATACGCGCAGCGATTACGATGCGATTGCGAGTTTCCAACCGCTGACGGTGTATATCGAAGGCGAAAACGAGCTGATAACGAACAGTACGGGCATCAACATCAGCAAGGCGCTGACGTTGACGGGCGATAAAGATGCGATATTTGAATTGACCTCCGAACAATACGGCATCTTTGTGGACGATACCCTGACGGTCAACGGCGGTAACTGGTATATCACCAACACAACTTATGACGGCATCTGGCTGTACAGTGATTTTACGATGACCGATGGCCTTCTGTACGTTTACGGCGGGTCGAGCGGTATCTGGGGTGACGATTGGCCGAGCCTGAACGTCAGCGGCGGCGTATTGCAAGCGGAATCGCCCAATGGCGATGCCATCGCGTGGTGCGACAGCAATATCGCGGACGGTGCTGTGGTTGAGGTTGCAACCTCGGTCGGCGGCACCTACAAAACATGGGATGGTGTGACCGATTTTGATGCGTATGCAGGTGTGCGGATTCAGTTCCACGAAGAAAACCCCGAAATCCTCAAGGGTGACGTAAACTTCGACGGTCAAGTCACGGCGTTTGATGCGTTGATGATCCTGCAAGAAGCCAACGGCAAAGGCACCCTGACGGGTGATGCGCTTGTGGCGGCAGATGTCAACGGCGACGGTCCGGTCACGGCGTTTGATGCGCTCGGTGCGTTGCAACTCGCCAACAGCGCCGCGTGAAAAAAGCAAAACAGTCGCGAAAAGTTGTCACTGCGCATACAAACCGATCATCCAACCAAAGCGGATGATGTACAGGTAAGAGCTTCAATCACAAGAAAAAGTGTATATAGTAAAAACGGCGTCAGAGTTTTCTGTCGCCGTTTTTGTTAGTATATGAAAAAGTGGGATATAGTATCCTCGCTTTACATGTATTTCCTCTTTTGGCATGTTTGAAAAGCGGAAGTCTCATCAACTACACGCCCTAAAAACAGTCCACAGGACTGTTTTCTTAACGGGCTTTCGATCCTCTTGCTCCAAAAAAGAAAAACAGCTCAACCGAAAGGTTGAACTGTTTTTCTGGTGGAGACGAAGAGCTTTTAAGGAATAGGGAGTGAGATCTCGTCTTTTGGTGTGTTTGAAAGGGGTAAGTCTCATCAACTACACGCCCTAAAAACAGTCCACTGGACTGTTTTCTTAACGGGCTTTCGATCCTCTTGCTCCACGAAAAGAAAAACAGCCCAACCAAAAGGTTGAACTGTTTTTCTGGTGGAGCGGGTGTCATCAAGGATGAACACCCCTCCGTTTCGGTATTTTCGCCCTCAAAAGCTTCTTCAATATCATCAAGCGGGATGTTTTCGATGCTCAAAGGCTTCTTGCTCGCATTGATAATCAAGGTGAAGTGATCGTCATACAAGTAAATGGAGTGAACGAATATATTGATAATCGCTCTGCACTTATTAAAGTCATCAAGTGGCATCTCGCACACATAATCAAGAAAGGCTAAAATCTGCGCTTCGGACAAACAGATTTTTTTGTTGTTCTCAATAGCGAGCTGAGTTTCCAATTCCTCTTTTTCTGCTTGCCGCTGATGCAGTCGCTCAGTGAGCATATCAACCGCTTGCCCCTGCTCAATACCTTTCCAAAGATTCTCGATGGCAATATCAACTTCCTTGATTGCCTTTTTGAGTTCACGTACCGATATGTTATCGGGACTTTTGTTACATTCCTCTGCAACCCGTTTTGCGATATATCGAATTTTATCATCGGTGAGCATTTTAAGGCATTCGCCGACAACACGATCTTCGATATAATCCTTACCGATTATCTTCTTATCACATTTCTTTTTACGAGCCTTCTTGCACATATAATAGTGGTACTGCTTACCGGACTTTCCCGTGCCGCCATACCCCACCATCATTTCCTTACAATGACCGCAGAAAAGTTTTGTAGTTAAGAGATATTCGTTTTCGCCCCGTGTTCGGGCGGGTGCAGATTTGTTCTTATTCATAAGCGCTTGTACCCGATAAAATAAGTCATCATCCAAGATGCGTGGCATACCACCGGGCGTTTCAACTCCTTTGTATAAATATATGCCAATATAACGTTTGTTTTTGAGAAGGCGGCTAAGGCTATTATATGTGAACTCATTGCCGATAGAGGTTTTAACCTTTCTTCGCTGTAAATCTTTAACGATTTCCGCTTTGGTTTCACCACTTGCATATCGTTCAAATATTTCACGGACAATAGCCGCTTCTGCTTCATCAACATAAAAGGTGCGGTCTTTCTTATCCACCTTAAATCCAAGACCAGGATTGCTACCGTTTGACAGGCATTTCTCGGCATTGATAGACATACCTCGGTGGATTTTCTGCGCAAGTTCAACCGAGTAGTATTCTGCCATACTTTCGAGGACGCCTTCAATAAGGATGCCCGAAGCATCATCGGTGATGTTTTCTTTTGCTGATAAAACCCTAACACCGTTTTTCTTTAATTTTGCTTTATAAATCGCACTATCATAACGATTACGGGCGAAGCGATCAAGCTGGTAGACAAGCACACCTTCAAAGGTGTGCTTGTCGCTGTCGCCAATCATTTTTTGAAAATCCGTACGCGTATCAAACTTGCCGCTTTGCGCACGGTCGATATATTCACCGACGATTGTATAATTGTGCGCTTGGGCATATTCGTAGCAAACTTTCAATTGTCCTTCAATGGACTGCTCGGTTTGACTGTGACTGGAAAACCGAGCGTATATCACAACATTCATATATACGCCTCCATTCGTATTCATACAATCATTATAATCAACCTCCCTCAATAGTCGAATGTGCGGAGAAAAATCAGGCACCCGATGCTGATGCATCGGGTGTCTTATCGACGTATTCGGGGTGTTTGGCAAGCCAGTGTTCAAAGTAGGCCTCGCCTTCGTCGCTGTCATAAAATTTCCGAATTTCAGGCGTCAACGCTTTTGCCAATGACGCGAGCAGTTCTTCGGGCAACTCAATATAGGGGTATTGTTTCATAAGCGCACCTCATCGATCTCGTTCACGTTGACGGATCAGATATCGGTGATAATGCTCGCAAGCTTTCATCACGAATTCCTCTGTCTGTTTGGTGTTGGCGTTGGGGACATATTGGCGAATGCGTTCCAGCGGTACTCTGAACATTTCTCGTTGGTTGGCTTTTTCTTCGCTCATTACGGCGGCAATGCCTTCGGCGGTCAGCGTTCCTGCTTGACTCATCTTTTTGAGACGACAAGCTTGCGATAGCGACGGGGTGCAATCGTTTACCTCCATTTGTCGGAACAAGCAACGCTGTTCCTGCTCATCAAGATACGAAAGCTCGACAGCAGGCGTAAAGGAAATCCGTCCGTCATCGACATATTGCAGAATTTCGGGGATCAGGTTGGTAAGACGGATATAGCGTTGGACTTGCCTACCACTATCGGTATCAGAGATTTCTTCTCGTGACTTGTGGCCAACTTGTCCACAAGTTCGTCCT
>JAZTZV010000107.1:0-19989 GCA_045637645.1 Acutalibacteraceae bacterium
GGCTCTTTTCTTTTGTAAAGCGGAATCTTGATTCAACGTTGAAGGGGCGGGCGATTTCGACCGCCCGCGTTGTCGCAAGGCAACGGTCGTCCGCAAGGCGCGACAGCCTATATCGGTTTCGGATGCTCCGATGCGGCGCGCCGTGGGATTATGTCAAACTCCCTTCGTCACGGCGACGACTTAAACACGTGTTTTTCGGATTTTTCGCGTAATCAACACAATGACCGACACAACAATCGCGAGGACGACGACGATCGCGCCGAGGACGAGATAGGTAAACTTGTTGGCGCCACGAAGCAGGTCGGCGGGAGCAAAGCTCGCGTACACGGTTTTGCGTCCGTCGGGGGCTTGGTAGCTCTCGTCCATCGTGCCGCCCATGTTACGAAGATAGGAAGAAATGGCGAACCATTCCTTGACGGGATTGCCGTGTTCGTCGCGCACCACGTGATGGACAAGGTCGCTTGCTTCAAGCGGATTGCCGTCTTTGTCACGCGGGGTGATGGAGAGAAGTCCAAAGGATTTTTCTTTGACCGAACCGAGCATTTGTCCGACGTACATGCCCGTGACAACGCGATAGAGCTTATCGTCTTCGATCGCTTCCAATGATCCGTCGTTGCGACGAAGCATCGCGGAATCAACTTTGTTGAAGATCATGCGGTTTTGATTGAAGGAATAATCCGCGCCCGAGAAAAACAGTTGTGCCGAACGCATGATCGGTTGCACCGAGGCGTCGACTTCGAACACATTTTTAAGATCTCGGCCCGTGAGATATACCGCAACAAGCTCACCCTCCGTACCGACGCCGAGCGAGGCGGCGTTGAACACATCCGAGGTGGTGACGTTGCCGACGGGCAAGGTCTCGCGGATGACACCCGATGCCGTCAGCGCGACATCCACCGTTTCGCCCGTAGCGGTTTCAACGGCAGCTTTGTAGGCGTCGGCGAACAGATTGCCGAGGGTCGATTCGTGTTGTGTGGCATAGACCTCATCGACGGTGTCGAAGTTGTAGGGATTGTTCACCAACACTTCGTCAAAGCCGATGCCGTAGGCACTCAAATAGTCGGTTTCGACCGCTTGCTTGAACGAGGCGGTCAACGCGGCAACAGCGGGATCCTCCGCCACCGTTTCATCAACGGGAATAAGCTCATAATTCGCCATCGTCGCGGCACCGTCTGCGTCAATCGCAAGATTGGCAACGCCGAGATACCGTCCGTATTCACCCGCCGACACGATGTGCGTGTTGCCGACGGTGATGGGCTCGTGAAGCGTGGTGTGGGTGTGACCCGAAATGATGAGATCGATGCCCGAAACCGCTTTGGCAAGTTCGTAGTCTTCGCCCTCACCGTTTTCGGTGCCGCTGTGCGACAGGCAGATCACGACAGGGTCGGCGTTGTAGGTAGCTTGACAATCGGCAACCGCTTTGTCGACGGTGGCTTGCGCGACGGCGGCGGGGTTTTGCAAGATCATGCCCGAGTTCGGCGCACAGTCATCCGAATCAAAGCCGAAGATGCCGAACACAACGTAATAGATGCCGCCGCGCTCCAGAATGAGATAGTCCTTGACGCCGTAGTTGTCCAGCGCTTCCTGCATCATCGCGGAATCGGCGGTATAGCCGTCGTCGCCTTGTTGCGGCGGAAGATAGTTTGCTTCGACAATGGCGGGCAGGGCATCGCCGCTTTCCTTGGCGACGGTCAGCATTGACGCAAGACCTTTTTGAAGATAGTCGAATTCGTGGTTGCCGAAGGTCGTCACGTCATAGCCCATCGCGCCCATCATGCGAAGCTCGGTCGCCGAGGTCGCAAACGCGGTTTGAAACAGCGATCCCATCGAAAAGTCGCCGCCGTCGAGCAACACCGCATCGGGATAGCGTTCTTTTTGTTCGTTGATGGCGGTCATCAAGCGGGCATAACCGCCGAATTCGCCGCCGTCGAGGTCGCGTGAGGGAAGCAAGTGGGAATGTAAATCGTGGGTGAACAGCACCGTCACCGTTTGCGGCGCACCCTGCGCCGATGCGGGAATTGCCGCGACAAGCATCAGCGTGACAAGCAGAAAGGAGATCACACGTTTCATGCAACAGCACCTCAAATCGAATGTTGATTTATCAATAGCATGATATAGTATATCATATCTATATGGATTATGCAAGAAGGGGTACATTGCAGGGGCATCGAATGTTCCGTTCGCGTCAAACTCCCTTGTTTATGCCGTTGTTTTACGGCGATATATCGACCTTCGATATGTCTTGTAAACAATATAAAAAAACTTTCGAAAAAACCTTAAAATAGGCTTGCTTTTCTTGTAAAAGCGTGGTATAGTGTATTTCATTACGATACAACCGTGCGCGGGTGGTGGACAACAATGACGGAAAAACAAGCCCCCGGAAAGCTCCTTTTGGTGGATGCGTCGGCGTTGCCCGATGTGTTTGAAAAGGTGCTGGTTGCCAAAGGTCTGCTCGCTTCGGGCGAGGCGGAATCGGCATCCGAGGCGGCGCGCATGGCGGGCATTTCCCGCAGCGCGTTTTACAAATATAAAAACATGGTGTTCGCGTACGAAGCGGACGGCAGCGGACACATTTTGACGGTGCATTTTGTGTTGTCCGATCGTCCCGGTGTGCTGTCGTCGGTGCTGTCGGCGTTTGCGCAAGCGGGCGCGAACGTGCTGACCGTGAATCAAAACATTCCCGCGGACGGCGCGGCGTCGGTTTCGATCTCGGCGCGCACCGATCGCTTGCAAATGCCCCCCGAACAATTTTTGCAACAACTGAAATTGATCGCAGGCGTCAAGCGTATTTCCCGCATCGGCGGCGAGAGTGCCGCCCCCAAAACGAAGTAAATCAACACGAAGAGGTGTATTCGATATGGTATCCATCGCAATCATGGGCCACGGCGTGGTCGGCTCGGGCGTTGCCGAGGTGTTGCTCACCAACACCGACAGCATCACACAAAAAGCCGGCGACCGCATCGAGGTCAAGCGCATTCTTGATTTGCGCGAATTTCCCGACAGTCCGCTCGCGGACCGTTTCACGAAAGATTTCAATGAGATTTTGAACGATGACGATATTCGCATCGTCGTCGAAACGATGGGTGGCTTGCATCCGTCTTATGAATTCGTCAAGGCATGCCTTGAAAACGGCAAGAGCGTCGTGACCTCCAACAAGGAATTGGTCGCGGCGAAAGGCGACGAGCTTCTCGCCATTGCCAAGGCGAACAACCTGAATTTCTTGTTCGAAGCATCGGTCGGCGGCGGTATTCCGATTTTGCGTCCGCTCGATCAATGCCTTGCCGCCAACGAAGTCTGCGAAATCGCAGGCATTTTGAACGGCACGACGAACTTCATGCTCACCAAAATGATCGAAGACGACATGGCGTTTGATGATGCGCTCAAACTGGCGCAAGACCTCGGTTATGCCGAGCGTGAGCCGTCGGCGGACATCGACGGTCACGATGCGGCGCGCAAGATCTGCATTCTCGCGTCGCTTGCGTTCGGTCGTCACGTGTTCCCCGACCAAGTGCACACGGAAGGCATCCGCGGCGTGTCGCTCGAAGACGTGGTCAACGCCGCGAAAATCGGCGGCGTGATCAAACTGATCGGTCGCGCGAAAAAGCAAGGCGACAACATCTCTTGCATTGTCGCGCCGATGGTGCTCAAGGAAGACAATCTCCTCTCGCAGGTGCGCGACGTGTTCAACGGCATTATGGTGCGCGGCAATATGCTGGGCGATGTCATGTTCTACGGTCGCGGCGCGGGCAAACTCCCGACGGCTTCGGCGGTCGTTGCCGACATCATCGACGAGGTCAAGCACATCGAGAAACGCAAAATGCTGTTCTGGGAAGGCGGCAACCCCGATTACGTGCTTCCCTACACCACCGACAGCACGGCGGCGATGGTGCGCTTCAAGGCGGCTCAACCCGAGACCGTCAAAGCGGCGGTTCTGGCGGCATTTGGCGACGTGAAATGGATCGACACGGCGGCAAGCGATGAGCTTTGCTTCGTGACACCGGTGATGAATGAAAAAACGCTCGACGATACGCTCCATGCGCTGTGCGGCGCTACGCTCGTCAGTTGCATCCGTATCGCGGAATAAGGATACACTATGATTAAAGTAACGGTTCCCGCGTCAAGCGCGAACCTCGGCGCCGGATTTGATGCGCTTGGGCTTGCTCTGACGCTGTATAATACGGTGTGGATGGAAGAAGCCGATGGCTGTCATATTGAAGCGGTCGACGGCTCGGACATTCCGACCGATGAATCGAATATGATTTACCAAGCGGCAAAGGGATTGTACGAACGCTGCGGACATCCGTTCAAAGGACTCCGCATTTTGCAGGAAAACAACATCCCGATGACCCGCGGACTCGGTAGCTCGTCGGCGTGTTTGGTGGCAGGCTTGCTCGGCGCGAACACGCTCCTCGGCTCGCCGCTGTCGCGTACCGATTTGCTGGATCTCGCGGCGAATCTCGAAGGGCACCCCGACAACGTCGCGCCCGCGATGTGCGGCGGCCTTGTCACCTCGGTGATGGACGGCGGCAAGGTGCATTCCGTGTCCGTTCCCGTCGCGAACAGCATCCGCTTTGCGGTGTTCATTCCCGATTTCGAACTCAAAACCTCGGTGGCGCGTGCCGCGCTTCCCGAAACCGTGTCTCGCGAAGACGGTGTGTACAACCTGTCGCGCGCGGCATTGATGACCGCGTCGCTCTTCTCGGGCAGTCTTGAAAATCTGCGTTTCGGCGTGCAAGACCGTTTGCATCAGCCGTACCGTTTCCCGATGATCGCGGGTGCGGAGCAAATTTTCTTCACAAGCTATGAGCTCGGCGCGTACGGCGTGTGCATCAGCGGCGCAGGTCCCTCGATCCTCGCGATCGTGGACGATGCGAACGCGGACAATTTTGTTATCAAAGCGAAAGAACGCTTGCGTTCGCTGTCGCTCGAAAACTGGCAAGTGCAGTTGTTTTCGTGTGATGCGAAAGGCGCGTCGGTCGCTTTTGAATAAAAACGCATACTATGTCAATATGAGAGCGACACCGCTTAAGCAAAGCAAAATAATCCGAACCCGCCCGTTGCGGCATTCTTTCGGTGCTTTTTGCTTTGCCGTCATAGCAGGGCGTTAGCCCTGCGTCTTCCGTCGCACCAAAAATCCCACGAAATTCTGCGCACAACGGGTCGCAGAATGGAAAGGAAGCGGATTTTTGTCTGTGTGCGGCAAAAACGGAGCAAACCCTTTCGGGTTTGCGAGTATTTTAACAATGCAAAGGCGAAAATCCGCCCCTTTCCATCGGTGTTCGGATTATTTCGCTTTGCTTATAGAAAGGATTGGTTCAACAATGTTGGTAGTGCAGAAATTCGGCGGCTCCTCTGTGGCGAATGCCGAGCGCGTGATGAACGTGGCAAACATTGTCACCTCGACTTATGCCAAAGGCAACGACGTCGTGGTGGTTGTGTCCGCGCAAGGTGATACCACCGACGATTTGATCGAAAAGGCGAAAGAGATCAACCCCGCCGCCAGCAAGCGTGAAATGGATATGCTGCTGTCCGCAGGCGAACAAATCTCCATCTCGCTTTTGGCGATGGCGATCGAGAAGCTCGGTTATCCCGTTGTCTCCTTGCTTGGCTGGCAAGCAGGCTTCCAAACGAACTCGAAGTATTCCGCCGCGCGTATCAAACGCGTCAACGCGGAGCGTATCGCCAAAGAAATCGACAAAAAACGCATCGTGATCGTTGCGGGCTTCCAAGGCCTGAACAAATATGACGATATCACGACGCTCGGTCGCGGCGGCTCGGATACGAGCGCGGTGGCGATCGCGGCATCGATGCATGCGGATCTTTGCCAGATCTACACGGACGTCGAGGGTGTTTACACCGCCGACCCGCGCAAGATCCCGAATGCATGCAAGCTCGACGAAATCACCTATGATGAAATGCTGGAGCTTGCAACCCTCGGCGCACAGGTTCTCAACAACCGCTCCGTCGAGATGGCGAAAAAGTACAACGTGGAACTGGAGGTTATCTCCAGCTTGACTCAAAAACCCGGCACCAAAGTGAAGGAGGTCTGCAAAATGGAAAAAATGCTGATCAAGAGTGTGGCAAAAGACGAACATGTGGCGCGCGTGAGCATCGTCGGTCTCCCCGACGAGCCCGGCATCGCTTTCAAAGTTTTCTCTCGCGTGGCGAAGGCGCACGTGAACGTGGATATCATCCTGCAATCGGTCGGCCGTGACGGCACGAAGGACATCACCTTCACCGTGGCGGAGGACGACGGCGAGGCGGCGGTCGCGGCGCTCAAAGAGTACTGCGATCAAGTCGGCGCGAAGAAGATCGTCGTGGACACCGATGTGGCGAAGATCTCGATCGTCGGCGCGGGCATGGAAACCCACGAAGGTGTGGCTTCGAAGATGTTCGAGGCGCTGATGGATGCGAACATCAACATCCAAATGATCTCCACCTCGGAAATCAAAGTCTCCGTGCTCATCGAAAAAGGCGAGGCGGATCGCGCTGTCGCGGCGGTGCACGGCATGTTCTTCGACTGATTTATCACAACAAGAGACGGCTCCCCTTACTTCAAGGGGAGCCGTCGTTATTGGAGCGACGGATATGGTGTTTTTGATCTCCTGCCTCAAAGCGATCGCGGTATTCGGCGGTTATCTTGCCGCGCATTATATGTGCGCTTGGTGGTTGCCGTTTTCATCAAACGGCAACGCGATCGTTGCGAATGCGGCGGCGGTGACGCTGTTGATTACGGCGTCTCTCGGGTTGGGACGTGATCCGCTGAAAACTCTCGGCGGCGCGCGCTTTCCGATTAACAAACTTCTTGTTGCGATCGGTCTCGGACTCGGTACGTGTTTTTTGGTGCGTTTGATGATGATCACCGTGCCGTTCCCCGCGTCATGGTCACAGCAATATACTTCGCGCGTCGAGGCGGTCGAAACTTCGGCGGTGTGGCTGCGGTATATTGCCGTGATGGTGGTGGCGCCGCTTGCGGAAGAATTGGTCTTCCGCGGCGTGATCTATCGGATGATGCGCGGCGGTATGCACGCGGTTTTCGCGGCGACGTTGTCGTCGGCGTTATTTGCGGTGCTTCACGGTACGCCTGTGTGGATGCTGTACACCTTTTTCCTTGGCGTCGTGCTGTGTGTGGTGTATGAACGCACGCAGTCGGTGTGGATGTGTGCCGTGTGTCATGCCGCGTTCAATATCATGGGACAGATTCCGCTCATCGGCGTGTTGCCCAATGGGGTTGTCGTCGTCGTGTTTGCGATGGGTGTGATGATGTTTGCGTTGTCGCTTTGGCGGATATGGAGGCGCCCGAAGGAAACGGAATCATAAAAGCAGGGTTCGCTCATCGAGCGAACCCTGTTTTTGATTTAATAATAGATCGTTTTGAAATCCATCGAGTCGGAGTACCAAAGTCCGTCGACGTCGGCGTCGATCAAGTGAGACTCGTTGCCGTCGTAGCGATACAAATCGCCGTTGGAGATGTACAGATAGGTGGATTTGTCCAAACGAATGAAATCGGTGATACTGCTGAAGGTCGCGCTGTTGCCCTTTTCGTCGAACAGCATCAGTTCGTAATCGGCGGTTTCATAGTTGTATGCACCGAACGAGAGATACACATTGTCCTCATACACCATGATGCCGCTCGTAACGCTGATATCGGTTGCCAGCAACGCGGATTCGCCGCTTTCGTATTTATACAAATCGCCGCAGCGTTTCTCGCCGTCGCTGAGGTACAAGCCGGAGACGTAGTACAGCACGCCGTCGTAGACCCCCAGCGCCTTCGCGTCTTCGGAGAAAAGGTTGAATGCGCCGACCGTGTTGTTGTCGATCGATGCCGTGTACACCGTGTCGTTGACGTTCAAATACACCGTGCTGTTGTCAAATACAAAGTACATGTAGTTCGATTCGTCGAGTTCCGCAATTGAGGCGGCGGCTTCGGCGGAGAAGGTGGCATGAGTGCCGCTGTCGTACAGATAGATGTGGTTTGCGGCGGTGTAATCCACCAAGAGCAGGCTTTCCACGTCGGAAATGTGGGTAATGTCCGACAGGTTGACTTTGTCGGTGATCATGTCGACGGTGTTGTAGATCCATCCATCGGCTTGCGCCGTGCAACTGAGGATATTTTCAGCAACAGTCGTCAATGTTCCGTCGTATACGGACAGCGTTCTGACGGGCCATCTGTTTTCCTTGTCTTGCAACGCTTCGCGCAGGTTGTTGCGGTTTTCGATGTCTTCGTATTCGTCTTGCGCGGCATAGTAAGCGTCGTAGTCGATCGTGTTGCCGTCTTGATAGCGGTCATAGCACAGCCACATCCATTGCCATGTTTTGCCCGCGTCGCCCATCAGCGCTTGAATGGCAAGCAGATCCTCTTTCACGTCGGCGGTCACTTTGATGTAACCGTCTTTGTCGGCGGATTTGCCGTGCTTGTCAATGAAGCTTTGCAACGCCGCGTAAATTTGTGCGTTATTTTTGCCCCAATCGACTTTCATCGCACCTTCCATCGAATAGCAGAAATAATTGCTTTCACCGAAGAAGTAGAGCTTTTTCGTGCAAGAGGTGTAGAGTTCGGTGAAGTTGCCTTCTTTGAGGTTGTTGCCGTTCACCATTTTGTAGGTGAAGTAGGGGGTGGCATAATCCTCGATGTCGGGCTTTTTGGCTGCTGCGTCGGCGTCTTTGGTGTCGTCGATCACGTAGTCATACAAGTTGACGGTTTCGCCGCTGTTGGAAAGGATGTACAGTTTGTTGTCGAAAATGTGGTAGTCGTTTGCTTTGCCGAGCAACTGTTCCGTGCCGACTTCCGCGTCGAAATCGATTGCGTACAAATCGGCGGTTTCGCCGCCGACGGCACGCGCGAAATACACGGTTGTAAAATCAAATCCATCCAGCGAGTGGTTGATATTGCTTACGAGATAATACACATTTTCGGCAAGCACACGCGGCGCGGCGGAACTCCCCGCCTTGTAGCCGTACAGCGTAAAGGTTTCGTCGGTGGCGCCTTCGACGGTGTATACCACGCGACCATCGGTGTCGCCGGCAAAGTTGCCGATATTTTCGGCGATCATAACGGATTCTTTGCCGTTGAAATAATACAGCGTTTCGTCAAGGGTGCGGTAAACGATGCGGTTGTCGTCCACAAAGCTAACCGAATTGCTGTACACGTTGGTGTCGATCAGTTGAATGTACTTGTCGTTTTTGGAAATGTTATCCGTCATCTTGGCACATTCCGCGCGGTACAGCGAACCCGAATAGGTGTTCATGTCGAATTTTGCAAAATAATAGAGATACTTGCCGTCGGGGCTGTACACAGCTGATGAGGACGGAGCGTAAGAAAGATTGTCGGTTTTGGTCGACGCGACGGTGAACGCTTCGTCCGAAGTTGCATCCGTCACGATTTTATAACTGCCGCCCGACAGATACGCATACGACATGTCCTCGCCGCCGCCGAACAGCGACATGCCGAGGAATATACCGCCCACCGCCAGAATCAGCACCGCGATCGCGGCGATCACGGCAACGATCGCCATCAGCGCGCCTCCGATGACGCAACCTTTCTTTGATTTTTTCTTTTTGGGCGTTTCGTCTTGTGCAGAAGCAACCTCTTCCACAGGCGCGGCTTCTTCGACAGGCGCGGCTTCTTCCACAGGCGCAACTTCTTCCGCAGGCGCGACTTCTTCCACAGGCGCGACTTCTTCCGCAGGCATTTGCATGCCGCAACTTCCGCAGAATTTGGCGCCCTCAAGCAATTCTTTTCCGCATTTCGGGCAGAACATAAGCAAAACCTCCTCAAAATCGAGTTGTTGTTATTACTATACTCCAAACATCGTTGTTTTTCAAGGTGTATCGACACCGCGCGGCAAATTTTTACGATGTTGCCGTAAAATTGTAGGGGATGGGTTTCCCGTCCCGTACAAGTATTCGATGCCGTCGTGTTTTGCGCGTATCCCCGGTATTGCCGGTAGGGCGGGGGTTTACTCCCGCCGTCATCGTTGCCGTCGTGTTTTGCGGGTTTTCGGCGGGACACAAGGCCCCGCCCTACGAACACGCCGCAGGTTTTGCGTGATCCCACGGGACTACAAGTAGTCGATGCATCAGCATCAAACGCACAAAACCTCATTCGCCTGCGCCGTAGGGTTGCGACACAATAAAAAAACACCTCGACCGAATCGGTCGAGGTGCTCTGTTTGCCTAGGGGATCGGGGAATGGGTGCTATCCGATCTTGAAAGAACGAGTCTGTCAAAACGGAGTGGGGAATTGGTGTCAGTCGATTTCGACGGACACACGCAGGTCTTGACGGGTAGCCGCGGCGCGCATCACGGTGCGCATCGCTTTAGCGATGCGGCCTTGCTTGCCGATCACGCGACCCATGTCATCTTCCGCCACGTGCAAGTGGAGAACGATGGTGCCATCCTCAGCCGGCTCGTCTTGCTCCACGGTGACGGCATCGGGATTTTCGACCAAGCCTTGCGCAATGACTTTCAACAGGTCTTTCATGGTGTGGTACTTCCTTTCTTTCTATGACAAACTGATGCCATCGGCGATCAGATGCCTGCCTTCTTCAGCAGCGACTTCACCGTGTCGGTGGGTTGCGCACCGTTGCTGATCCACTTTTGGACCTTCTCGGTGTCGACCTTCAGATCCACGGGATCGGTCAGGGGGTTGTAGTAGCCGACTTCATCGATGCAGCGGCCGTCACGCGGATAGCGGGAATCAGCCACAACGATACGATAAAACGGAGCTTTCTTGGCGCCCATGCGGCGCAGACGAATTTTGACTGCCATAATAATGACCTCCATTAAAATAAAATACAAAATATATTCAAACCTTTTTGGGGTTGAATGTTAGCCCATCGGGAAGCCACCGGGGAATCCGGGGCCGCCCAGTCCCGGCAACATCATCTTGCCGCGACGTTTTCCTTTTTTGCCTTTGGTCGCTTTGCCGTTTGCGTTCATCTGCTTCATCATTTGACACATCATGTCGTATTGCTTGAGCAGGCGGTTCACATCTTCGACCTTCATGCCCGAGCCCGCCGCGATGCGACGTTTGCGGGACGGATTGATGATCGACGGCTTTTCGCGTTCCGCGGGAGTCATCGAGAGGATGATCGCTTCGATGCGATCGAATTGCCGCTCGTCGATCTCGACGTCCTTGAGCTTGTTGCCGACGCCGGGGATCATGCCGAGCATGCTCTTGATGTCGCCCATTTTGCGGACTTGGCGGAATTGGTCGAGCATATCGTTCATGTCGAACGTGTTTTCGCGAAGCTTTTTCGCGAGCTCTTCCGCTTCTTTTTCGGAAATTTGTTGTTCCGCGCGCTCGATAAGCGACATCACGTCGCCCATGCCGAGGATGCGGGATGCCATACGTTCGGGGTGGAAAACCTCGAGGTTGTCGAGCTTTTCGCCCGTACCGATGAACTTGATCGGTTGACCTGTGACCGCACGTACCGACAGTGCCGCGCCGCCGCGGGTGTCGCCGTCGAGTTTGGTGAGAACGACGCCCGTGATGCCGAGTGCGTCGTGGAACTCTTTGGCAACGCGCACGGCGTCTTGACCGATCATCGAGTCGATGACGAACAAGATCTCGTGCGGATTGACCGCCGCTTTGACGTTTTTAAGCTCGTTCATCAGCTCTTCGTCAATGTGCAAACGACCGGCGGTATCGAGAAGAATGTAATCGTTGCCGTGGTCGCGCGCGTGGCGGATCGCGGCATTGGCGATATCAACGGGATTGGCGGTGCCCATTTCGAAGACGGGCACGCCGACTTGTTCGCCGACGACCTGCAACTGTTTGATGGCGGCGGGACGGTAGACGTCGCACGCGACCAGCAAGGGGCGGTGACCTTTCGATTTCAAAAGGCGACCGATCTTGGCGGTGTGGGTCGTTTTACCCGAGCCTTGCAAGCCGCACATCATGATGATGCAGGGGGGATGGCTCGTGCGGGCGAGAGGAGCGGCTTCGCCGCCCATGAGCGCGACGAGCTCTTCGTTGACGATCTTGACGACCATTTGCGCGGGAGTCAGGCTTTCCATGACTTGTTGACCGACCGCGCGTTCGGTGACCGTGTTCGTGAAGTCTTTGGCGACCTTGTAGTTCACGTCTGCTTCGAGGAGGGCGAGTCGCACCTCGCGCATCGCTTCTTTGACGTCTTTTTCGTTGAGCTTGCCTTTGGAACGCAGTTTTTTAAACGCGGCAGACAGCTTGTCGGTCAATCCTTCGAATGCCATGGCGTGGGGCCCTCCTTTCGGGACGGTTAAATCAGTTTGGCAGCGAGAGCGGCGATGCGAAGCGCTTCGTCGGTGATGCTTTGCGGGCCGCCGCAGGTATCGTTATCCGCGCGGATGGTGTCCGCCGCGGCGAGGATGGCTTTGAGAGCGGTTTGCGTTTCGACGAGACGCGCGGCAAGTCCGAGTCGCTCTTCCATTTCGAAAAGCTGTTCCTCCGCGCGTTTGACGGAACCGCGCACACCTTGTCGGGAGATGCCGACGTTTTCGGCAATCTCGGAAAGCGACAGGTCTTGGTGATAGTATTGGTCGATCATGTCGCGTTGCTTCTCGGTGAGGATTTCGCCGTAGAAATCGTACAAAAGCGCGACCTTCATGTTCTTGGCCATGTTGGCGCCTTCTTTCTTTGGGTGTAAACGCAAATTGCTTTACAGTCGAGTATTATAGAGGATGGATCGTGAATTGTCAAGTGTTTTTTGAAAAAGCGGTAGATTTTTATGAAAACTCTTGTTATAATGTATATACTCTCTTTAGAAAAGGAGCTTTTTGCGATGAAACGAATGTATTCGGCGGCGGCGCTGGTGTGCGCGTTGCTGCTTTGTTTGACAATGTTACCGCTGTCGGCGGCGGCTGCGGATGCGACCGTGACGGTTGCGAACGCGACGGTGAAGCCCGGCGACACGTTTGAGATTCCCGTGACGGTGACGCACGCGGAGAATGTCGGCGGCGTGGAGATCCACGTGGCATATGACGGCAACGTGCTGGAATGCGTGAGCGCATCTTTGGGCGACGCGATGAGCGGGTTTATGATGAAAAACGTCAACACCGTGCCTGCCAATCACCCGAACGAAGTGTGGTTGACAGCGATCGGCAACAACGCGACGATCGAGGGTGAAGCGATGCGCATCACCTTTAAAGTCAAAGACAACGCGAAAGCGGGCGACACGACCCTCACCGTTGTGACCGATCGCTTGGCGATCCTCATCGGCGTGGAAGCGACGTCGCTGGCGATCGAGCCCGTTAACGGCATTGTGACCATTGAGGCGGATGATGATACCGTCGCAACGACAACAAAAGCACCCGTTACCACCACCACGGCAAAAGCGACGACCACCGCGAAAGCACCCGTGAGCACCACGGCGGCGAGCGTGCAAACGACGACCGTGACGTCCGTCGACGGCACAACCGCGGCAACGAAGGAAACGGTGCCGTCGGGCATGGTGGCGGTCGAGGACGAGAACGGTCAAGTGGTGACCCGTGACAACGGCGTGATCGTGACGGTGCCGTCACGTGAGACGGTCGTGGACGGCAACGGCGAAACCATTAAGGATGATAACGGTGAACCTGTCATGGTGCCGACGATCGCGTTGATGCTCGACGAAAAAACGGGCAAGCCCGGCGAAACGGTGACGATCGAGGTGTCGATCTCCTCGGTGGCAGATTTGACGGCACTCGGTGTCAGTGTGGAATATGACACGGACGCGCTCACGTTTGCGGGAGGCGAATGCATCGGCTTTGTGAAAAAACACATGGCAACCACCAATGTGGCGGAAAATCAAAAAGGCACGGTGGAGATCGCCGCGCTGAGTGCCGAAGCGGTCAGCGGCAGCGGTGCGATCGCGCAGTTGCATTTCACGGTGAACGATGACGCGAAAAACGGCGACTATCGCTTGTCGGTCGCGTCGAAACCGCTGTTCCAAGCGGGCATGATGGAACTGCCGTATAAGTTGTTTGCGGGTCGCATCACCGTTGAAGGCGGTCGCGAAAGCGGCAATGTCTTTGAGATCTTCGGCCTCGGCGCAGGCGTAGGTGTGCTGGTTGCCGTGGTGGTGATCGGCATTCCGCTCATCTTTGTGACGGTGATGGCGATCCTGTCGGTTCGCATCGTGCGTCGCAAAAAAGCAGAACAAAACGACCAACAATCCAAATAATGTATAATAGAACCCGCCTGTGTCGGCTTTGTCCGATGCAGGCGGGTTTTGTGTTCTAATCGTGGGCGCATTGCCGCCCCTCGTGGTTGATGGTGTACCCGTCGGTGTAGATCATATCGGCAACGGTGCAAAATGTGAAGCCTTTGGCTTGCAAAGCCTCGATGATGGAGGGGAGTGCCTCGGGCGTGTGAAGTGCCGCGTTATGAAACAGGACGATGCTCCCGCTTTTGACGCGCGACACGACGCGCGCGGTGATTTGCTCGGCGGAAAGGTCTTTCCAGTCGAGAGAATCCACGTCCCATTGAATGGTGTACATACCGATATCTTCGGCGGCTTGCAGGCTGTCGTTGGAATAATCGCCGTACGGCGCGCGGTGTAGGGTGGGGCGCACACCTGTGATCGCCTCGATTTTGTCGTTGCAGGCGTTCAACTCCTGTTTCATCTGCTCCGATGAAAGTTGCGGCATGTGCGGATGGGTGTCCGAATGGTTCATCACATCGTGTCCCGCTTCGTGAAGTGCTTTGACCGAATCACCGCATCGATCAACCCATTCGCCCACCACAAAGAAGGTGGCTTTGATCCCGTAGCGCGCGAGGATCTCGATCAACAGCGGCGTATCCTCGTCGCCCCATGCGGCGTCAAAGGTGAGCGCGACACGTCCGTCGTCGCGATCGGTGCAATAAATCGGGAGCTTGCGCGCGGCGGTGCCGGCGGTGACGGCACGCGACGGCACATACACCGCCACCGCTGTCAACAGCACGGTGCAAGCCACCAGCATGGCGATCCCCCCCAGCAACGGTCGTCGCGGCAAGCGGCGCGGAAATAAAACAGTCATGATTCCCAACTCCTTTCATGAATGTTATATATATATGTATATATAGGAAGGAAATAGACCGAAATCGCAAAAATGGTGATGTTGCCTAAAAATTGCCCAGTTTCTTTGTATATAAGAGTGCTATCGCCGAGAAAATGAGCAAAATGCCTCAAAAATGTGTCTAAATTTGCTTGTTTGCGTGTTTCAAAATGCTGAACTTCGGGTTTAGACTAGCATATAAAAAGGAAAAGGAGTATAGTTTAGGATAGCAAGATAGGCAGATTATTGTTACCTATCCCAAAAGGAGGAAGTCCGAATGAAAAAATTGCTGAGTGTTGTCCTGGCAACAGCCATGATGCTCACCACACTTTTCTCTGTGGTGGTCATTCCGGCTGCGTCTGCGGCAACCACCCTGGAATTCACGGTCAGTGATGTTTCGGGCGCTGTGGGAGACACCGTTGAGGTGACTTTCTCGGTCCCTGCAAACAACTTGATGGTGAATGCTGACATGTATGTCAAGTATGACCCCAACTTCTTGGAACCCCAAGCAGTTTATGAGGTCCCCGAAGGTGAGGAGGATCTCCAAACCCCGTATCTTGACATCAACGAAGACTTTTTCGCTGGCACCATGTGCGGCGCTGCGTACAACCCCAACGGCGCAGGCACGGGCGAGTGGAAAAACGTTCCCCACCTCAAGTTCCTCTTCGCGAAGAGCGGCTCGGGTATCAAAAAAGGCGGCGTGATGTTCTCTGTCACCTTTAAGATTCTCAGCGCGAACGCTGTTTCGACGAAAGTGGAACTGATCGCTGACCCCCTCCAAGGCGTCAACGGCGGCGAGGACTATGCCATCACCCCGATCGTTAACGGCGGTACTGTCGCGATCGAAGGCGGCAAAGAGCCCCCTATCGCTTGTGAAGATATCAACATGCTCGACGAGTCCAAGACCGGCATTTCGGCTGCGGGTGCTTCGTATGAGTATATCGACGGCAAGCTGTACATCACGTCGACCAACGGCAACGGCGGCATCGGTATCACCGGCCCCGGTGTCTATGATGCGGCGAACTACAAGTGGACGCACATTGCGATCAACTCCGATGTCGAATATGTCATCGCGTTCTATGACGCGACGAACGGCAAATGGATGACCTCGCAAGGCGACTTCTTCCCGGACTTCGGTGCCGAATACAACGGCAACACGCCCGCGGGCGCGAAAGTCCTCTCGCTGCACACCAACGGCTGCTACACTTGGGACGGCTCGGCTCTCCCCGCGAAAGTGGAAATGAGCTCGATCTACATTGAGCCCAAGGGCGCAGGTACCATCGTCATCAGCCACATGGCGCTTTCGAACGATGATTCTTGCTTGGCGGTGGCTCCGGAACTCACGAAACCCGTGACGACCACCGAGTCGACCACCACGACGAAGGCGACGACGACTACGACCGTGGCTACTACCACGACTACGAAGGCTACCACTACCACAACCAAAGCCACTACCACTACCACCAAGGCGACCACCACCACGACCACCAAGGCGACCACCACCACGACGAAGGCGAATGTTGCTTGCAACGATATCGACATTCTTGTGGAGTCCAACACCTATGTGTCGGGCGCGGGTGCTTCCTTCCAATATGTGGACGGCAATCTTGTGATTGTTTCTGACGGCACCAACAACGAAGGCGCCAGCATTGGTTTTGTCGGCCCCGGCAACTACAATGCGAACACCCATCAATGGGTGCACATCGCCATCAACTCCGAAGTTCCGTTTGTGTTGTCGTTTGTTGACGGCGTGAACAACAAATGGATGAGCTCCACCGGCGATTTCTATCCGCAATTCGGACTCGATTCGGCTACTGCGGTTCCCGCGGGCTCCTATGTTGTGTCGATGTGGACGAATGGCTGCTACACTTGGGACGGCTCGGCTCTGCCCGCGACCGTTGCACTGAGCGGCTTCTACATTGAGCCCAAAGCGGCCGGTAAGATCGCGGTCAGCCACCTGGCCCTCTCGAATGATGAGGCTTGCTCGGCGACGGCTGCGTCGATCCCTGTGGTGACCACGACGACCACCACGAAGGCGACCACCACGACGACCAAGGCTACGACGACTACGACCGTGGCTACTACCACGACTACGAAGGCTACCACTACCACGACCAAAGCCACTACCACTACCACGAAGGCTACCACCACGACTACGAAGGCTACCACCACCACGACCAAAGCTACGACCACCACCACGAAAGTGGATGCGGGTTGTGCGGACATCAACATGCTTGTTGAGTCCAAGACTGAGATCTCGGCGGCGGGTGCTTCCTTCGAGTATGTGAACGGCAACCTCGTGATCACTTCGACCAACGGCAACGGCGGCATCGGCATTGTCGGCCCCGGCGCTTATGATGCGGCGACCTACAAGTGGACGCACATTGCGATCACCTCTGACGTCGAATATGTCATCGCGTTCTACGATGGCGCGAACGGCAAATGGATGACCTCGCAAGGCGACTTCTTCCCGGACTTCGGCACTGTCTATGACGGCAACGTGTCCGCCGGCTCGCAAGTCCTCTCGCTGTGGACCAACGGCTGCTACACTTGGGACGGCTCGGCTCTGCCCGCGACTGTGGAAATGAGCGCGATCTACATCGAGCCCAAGGCGGCCGGTACGATCGTTGTCAGCCACTTGGCGATGTCGAATGACGAGACCTGCTCGGCGACCGCTCCGGTGATTACCACCACCACGAAGGCGACGACGACCACCACGAAGGTGACCACCACGACCACTAAGGCTACCACCACTCAACCCGCGAACCCCGACATCACCTTCTCGCTGTCCTCGGTGAGCGATGTGTCTGTGGGCGATATCATCACCATCGACGTGATGGTTTCCGAGAACAACTACATGGTGAACGGCCAAATCTGGGTTGAATATGATCCCAACGCTTTGGAGATCCAAAAGGTTTGGGACGACGAAGACAACCCCTATTTCGAAGATATCAACACCAAGATCTTCAAGAGCTCCTACATGTGGGCGTTTGACGTTCCCGAGGCGGGCAAAGCGAAACTTGCGTTCGCGACTTCCGCTTCCAAGGGTACGACCGCGGGCGGTGTCATGTACACCTTGACCTTCAAGGTGCTCGAAGGCATCGGCAACGGCACCGAACTCTTCTTCACCATCCCCGAGATGTGTGCAAACAACAACGGCGCGGATGACGGCGACTTCAACGCTGTGTGCGCGACCGAAAGCGGCTTCGTGACGGTTGCCGGCGTTGAACCCGGTGATACCACCACGAAGGCGACCACTACCACCAAGGCTACCACCACGACCACCAAAGCTACCACTACCACCACGAAGGTGACGACCACCACCACCAAAGCGACGACCACCACCACCAAGGTGAACGTGGGTTGCAACGACATCGATATGCTCGTGGAAAGCAACACCGCTATCTCGGCGGAAGGCGCTACCTTCTATTATGACAACGGCTCGCTCGTTATCAACTCGACCAACGGCAACGGCAGCATCAGCATTGTCGGCCCCGGCGTTTACGATGCGGCGACCAACAAGTGGACGCACATTGCGATCAACTCCGACGTTCCTTATGTCATCGCGTTCTACGATGCGGCGAATAACAAGTGGATGACCTCGCAAGGCGACTTCTATCCGGACTTCGGTGCGGAAGCAGGCGGCAATACGCCCGCCGGCGCGCAAGTCCTCTCGCTGTGGACCAACGGCTGCTACACTTGGGACGGCTCGGCTCTGCCCGCGACTGTGGAAATGAGCAGCATCTACATTGAGCCCAAGGCGGCCGGTACGATCGTCATCAGCCACATGGCTCTGTCCAATGACGAGACCTGCTCGGTGACCGCTCCTGCGATCCCGACGACCACCACCACGAAGGTGACCACCACGACCACTAAGGCTACCACCACCCAACCCGAGAACCCCGACATCACCTTCTCGCTGTCCTCGGTCAGTGATGTGCAAGTGGGCGACACCATCACCATCGACGTGATGGTTTCCGAGAACCACTACATGGTGAACGGTCAAATCTGGGTTGAGTATGACCCGAACGCTCTCGAAATCCAAAAGGTTTGGGACGACGAAGACAACCCCTATTTCGAAGATATCAACACCAAGATCTTCAAGAGCTCCTATATGTGGGCGTTTGACGTTCCCGAGGCCGGCAAAGCGAAACTCGCGTTCGCGACCTCCGCTTCCAAGGGCTCGACTGTCGGCGGCGTGATGTACACCTTGACCTTCAAGGTGCTCGAAGGCATCGGCGACGGCACGGAACTCTTCTTCACCATCCCCGAGATGTGCATCAACAGCGACGGTTCTGATACCGACGTGAATGCTGTGTGCGCGACCGAGAGCGGCTTCGTGACGGTTGGCGGTTCGTCGGATGATACCACGACCACCAAGGACACCACTACGACCACCACCACCGTTAGCGACGGCACCACCTCGACGACTGCTCCTGTCGATGCTGACGTGATCTTCTCGCTGTCCAGCACCAACGCGCAAGTCGGCGACATCATCACGGTCGACGTGATGGTTTCCGAGAACCACTACATGGTGAACGGTCAAATCTGGGTTGAGTATGACCCGAACGCTCTCGAGATTCAAGAGGTTTGGGACGACGAAGACAACCCCTACTTCGAAGATATCAACACCAAGATCTTCAAGAGCTCTTACATGTGGGCGTTTGACGTTCCCGAGGCTGGTTATGCGAAGATGGCGTTCGCCACTTCTTCCTCCAAGGGTACGACGGCAGGCGGCGTGATGTACACCTTGACCTTCAAGGTGCTCGAGGGCATCGGCGATGAGACCACCCTGCGTGTGACCATCCCCGAGATGTGCTCGAACGATGGCGTGACCAACGGCGGCGAAGACTTCTTCACGGACTTCGCAACGGTTGACGGTAAAGTGACTGTCGGCACGACCGATACCACCACGACTACCACCACCACGACCACCACCACGACTACCACCACCACGACTACCACTACCACTACTACCACTACTACCACTAC
>JAZTZV010000108.1:0-33364 GCA_045637645.1 Acutalibacteraceae bacterium
GATCCGACTTCGGGCGGTAGATTATATCCCCTCAGTCGCCTGCGGCCACAGCTCCCCTTGCTTCAAGGGGAGCCTTGCTCTTTTTCGATTTTCTTCCTCCTACACAACAAAACTCCCGCTCAGGTGAGCGGGGGTTTTCATCTTATTCCACAGTCAGCCAATGATAGACAGCGCCGTAGGAGTTGCCCATCAGCAGGAAGCTGACGTTCACTTGCACGGTCGCGTGCGGGGGCACTTCCACCGTGTACAATTGCCAATGGCGATAGTCGGGGGATTCCTCAAGCGGCACGATCGTGCAACGGGTGGAGAGCACGTTGCCCTCGGGATCGAGCACCATCGTCATCATCGCGCCTTGCGCCGATTTGTTGATCGTCACGTGCTTGGTGGTGTCGCTTTGATTGACGAAGGTCATGTTGTCGTGATAATCGATCATCCAGTTGCCGAAGTTGGGCGACTCGCCCGTGCCGTCGCGGTGATTCACGTCGAGCGTGACGGTGTCGCCGTTGACGGTGGCGCACTCAAACGAGGACATATCCGTGCCGACGGCCGCGCCGCGTCCGTGGGGACAGATGTTGGTCGTCCAGCCGAACGCGTCGGTGGTTTTGGTTTTGGTGAGCAATTTTTCGTAAGGGATCTTCGAACCCCACCAAATGTTGTCGGCTTGCTCATAGGTGTAGGTCACGGGCAAGCTACGACCGTCAATCGTGCTGTCGTTCAAATAGAACACGGGGTTGCTTTCGATGAGCGCGGTGTGATGATCCACGCCCTTATACTGCAAGCCGTATTGCTCGCCGTCGCGCATGATGATGTAGCCCTGTTCTTCGGGTTCGGCTTTCACCTGCTCGGCGTCGGTGTAGCAATAGAACGTGCCGGTGACGGCACCGCCCGTGATGAAGCATTTGGCGACGGCGTTGGTGCATTTGCCGGGAAGCACCACCTTGTTGGCGGTTTGGGCAACGTTGGTGTCGTTGTAGGCATCCGTCGACGTGCCGCCGACCAACCAAATGTACTCGCCCGCAGGGATGCGGTAGGTCGTGGGTTGGAACACGCGCGGCGTATAATCGATGAAATCCTGACCGATGTAGCGCTCGTTCACACCGCCGCCGACAAAATAATCCTCGGGGAGTTCGAACTTGATGTTGTAATAATCCGACCACGAGCGCTGACCGAGCCATTCGCCCTGCACTTGATAGCCAATGTTGGTGACGGTGACGTAGACATCGTCCTCACCGTCGTTTTTGAGTTGATAGCCGAGCGTGATGTATTGTCCTGTGAAGTTCGAGTGTTCCCACGTGACTTGCACGTCGCCCGACAAGCCTTCATCGCGCAGGATCGCTTGACCGATGTCGGCAGGTTGCAATTTTTCGGGGTTGTTCAGATACACATAGGTGCCGCCCTCACGCTTTTGGTATTCGATCTTGGTGGCAGCGGTGTTGTTGCCGTGGGTGTCGAGCGTCGTCGGGTCGACCGTAAAGTTCGGTGTATACGGCAGGCGCGCAAGGTGATTGTCCGCTTGCGCGGTGACTTGCACCTTCTTTTGCGCCTCGGCTTTCACCGTCACGGTGACGGTGTCGCCTTCGTTGACGGCGACTTGCACCTTGGTGTCACCCTCGACCGTCTCGGTCGGGGTTTTCACCGTGAGAGACGTCGCCCGCTCACACGTGAAGGTGTAGGTATCGGTCAGCTCGGCACGCATTTGATAGGTGCAGACACCTTTTTTGTCGGTGACGTCTTCAAATCCCGACAGCGGGATCGGCGCATCGAACGCGGCTTTGTTGTCTTCGCCCACGGCGGTGTTGTGAAGCGTTTCGCCGTGATACGGCTTGTTGGTGCATCCGTTCATGCACACGAGCATCGCCGCCACCGTCGCCAACGCCGCCAAATGTCTGATTGTATATTTCATATCCATACTCCTTATTGTGTGCGGTCAAGTCCTTCTTTGAACGCCTCGCGCGAAGCTTCATCGCGCCCGAGCGAGATTTCATGCGTGATGTTGCCCGCCGCGTCGTAGTCGTTGGCATTGAACCATACCGCCGCCTTGATGTTCGGGAACATGTTTTGTTCGAAGCAGTCGAACATCTCCTTGATCCACACGGCGCGGCGGCCTTCGTGTTCTTCGAGTTCGGACGAATCCGAGCAACCGAACTCGGAGATGATCCACGCCCAATCTCCAAAATAGGGTTTATAGTAGTCGGTGATGCCTTGATACCAATCCTTGAACGACGTCCACAGATGCTCGTTGCCGAAGTTGTAACCGGTCACGCCGAGCATGTCGACATAGTTCGCGCCGGGGAAATACAGCATCGTGTCGTTCCAACGTGCGCGCGGCGCGGTGGCGCCGCCTTGCGGATTCCACACCCAGATCAGATAGTCGTTGGCGCCTTCTTCTTCGAAGATGTTGTACATGCGGATCCATGTGTCGACGAAGATATCCGCATCAAGCAACGTGTTGCACGCGCCCCACGGCACCCAATCGGAGTTCATTTCGTTGTTGAGACGGAACAGCATCGGCTGACCGTATTCGACGACGCCGCGCGCAAACTCACGCAACTCCTCGTCGAGTTCGCCGCGATAGACATCGAGGATCGGCGCGACGTTGCCCATCGTGTTGCCGTAAGCGTAGTCGAAATGATAGGTGAACTGGATGATGCGACCGTCGTCGGTGATTTTTTGCGCATCCTCCACAGGGAAGTCAAACGTCAGTTGATCGGTGTAGCTGGTGACGATCGGGAATTTGAAATCGAGTTGCTTTTCGATCATCGGGTATTTCAGCTTGAGCGGATCGGTCTCGATGTTGCCGTTCACAAGGCCCCACATCACCTTGTCGGTGTTGACGATGGAGTTGTAAAGCTCGCGGGTTTCGTCGTTCCAGCTGTCGTTTTGACCTTCGGGGAACGCGACGGTGTTGACCGCCGTGCCCTTGTCGTAAATGCTGAAATAGGTGTAATACACGTCGACGAAGTCGCGGTCGTCGATCGCTTTATACAACTGCATGGTGATCTTTCGATCGGTGTAAAACACCACATAGGTGTAAAAGCGTTGCAGGTCTTCGGGAGCATCCTGCAGTTCGAGTTTGAGAACATAGGTCTTCGAGCCGTCGGGGTTGTCAAAGGTGTCCTCGCTGATTTTACGCACGCGGTTTTGCTCGAGATAATGCTCGTCGGAGGCGTATTGGAAAAAGACATCGAGCGCCGCTTGCGACGAGCCGTAGAAGCCGATCGCGTCCGACTCGTCGGTAACGTGCACGGTCAGTTCATCTTCGTAGGTGAACGTACTGCGCGCCGCGGACATTGAGAAGTCGACCTCCCACTCGGCAGGAATATCCAGAATGTAACCGTCGGTGTAGTTGACAACGCGCTTGTAAAAATCCGACCAATAGATCTTTTTGTTGTCGCGCGCCTGCACGTATTCGTCGCTTGCGGTGCGCACGCCGTTTTCGTACAGCTCCATTTTGATGATCTCGCCGAGTCCCGTGATCTCGCTTTCTTTGATCAGGTTCTCGCGTACCGCCGTCAATTCTTTTTCGGAGCCTTGCTCGATAACCGTGCGCACGTTGCCGTTTTCCATCGTGCCGTCATCGGCTTTTTTGTCGCCGCAAGAAGCAAACAGCGCGAGCATCATCGCCGACGCGGTCGTAAACGCGATCACGCGTTTCCAATTCATCCAATGTTTCATGAGATATCCCCCACTTTTTACGGTTGTGTGCGGTCAAGTCCCTCTTTGAACGCTTGTTGCGCATCGGAGTCACGTCCGAGCGAGATCTCGTGCGTGATGTTACCCGCCGCATCATAATCATTGGCGTTGAACCACACCGCCACTTTGATGTTGGGGAACTTGTTTTGTTCGAAGCAATCGAACATCTCTTTGATCCACACGGAGCGACGACCTTCGTGTTCTTCGAGCTGGGACGAATCCGAGCAGCCGAATTCCGCGATGATCCAAGCCCAATCGCCGAACAGCGGCGCATAATAGTCATTGAGTCTGGTGTAAAGCGTGTCAAACGTTTTCCATTCCTCTTCGTCGCCGAAATTGTAAGACGACAAACCGAGCATGTCGACATACTTCGCGCCGGGGAAGAACAAACGCGTATCGTTCCAGTTCATAACGGGATACGCTTTGCATCCCGACGGATTCCATATCCAAATCAGATAGGCGTTGGCACCTTCTTCTTCGAAGATGTTGTACATGCGTTTCCATGTCTCGGTGAAAATATCGGGATCGTTCATGGCGTTGACCGCGCTCCACGATGTCCAGTCGGAATTCATTTCGTTGTTCACACGGAACAGCATCGGGCGACCGAATTCCACGACATCGCGCGCAAACGCGCGGAATTCCTCGTCGAGTTCGCCGCGATAGACGTCCAACACGGGCGCGTTTTGACCGACGGTGTTGCCGAAATCATAATCGAAATGATACGTGTATTGAATGATGCGACCGTCGGCGTCGATTTTTTTCGCCTCTTCCAAGGGGAAGGCTTCGGCCATTCGATCGGTGTAGCTGGTGACCACTTCGAACTTGTGATCCAGTTTCTTTTCGAGCAAGGGGTACTTGCGTTTGAGCGGATCGTCGTCAAGGTTGCCGTTGACCATGCCCCATTTCACGGTTTGCGAGCTTTGGATCTCGTCATACAACGCCTTGGTTTCGTCGTTCCAACTCGGGTTGGCGCTTTCGGGATAGGACACGATATCGATCGCCGTGCCCTTATCATAGATGCTTTGATAGGTACAGTATGTATCTACAAAATCAAAACCATCGATGCATTTGAACATCATGTAGGTGATTTTCATTTCGCTGTAAAACACCACATACGTGTAAAAACTGAAGGTGCCTTCAAGCGTTTCCATCAATTCCATTTTCAGCACATACATCTTGAATCCGTCGCTGAGCTCCGTGGTGTTTTCGCTGATTTTGCGCACGCGGTTTTTCTCGCAATATTCCTCGGTGTTGATCAAGCGGAACATCTCTTTGACCGCATTTTCGGACGAGCCGTAGACACTGATGGAGTCCGTTTCATCCGACACCGTCAACTGCATGGTGTCGTTGTAGAACACGCTGCGCGCGGTGGTCATGGTGAAATCCACTTGCCAATCGTCGGGGATATCGAGGATGTAACCGTCGGGATAGTTCACGACGCGCTTGTAGCCGTCCGACCAATAGAGTTTTTTGTTGTCGCGCACTTGCACATATTCGTCGCTCGCGGTGCGCACGCCGTTTTCGTACAACTCCATTTTGGTGATGTCGCCAAGACCCGTGATCTCGCTTTGCTTGATAAGTTTATCGCGCACCGCCGTCAATTCCTTTTCGGAGCCTTGCTCCGTCGCGGTCAAGACATTGCCGTTTTCAAGCACGCCGTCATCGGTCTTGCTGTCGCCGCCGCACGAGGCAAACAGCGCGAGCATCATCGCCGACGCGGTCGTGAACGCGAGCAAGCGTTTCCAATTCATCCAACGTTTCATGAGATATCCCTCGCTTTTTATGGTTGTGTGCGTGCAAGCCCCTCTTTAAACGCGGCAAGCACATCGTTGTCCGTTTGCAACACGATTTCATGCACCACATTGCCCGCTCCGTCGTAGTCGTTGGCGTTGAACCACACCGCGACCTTGATTTGCGGGTATTTGCCCGATTCGATGACATCGAACATATCTTTCACCCATTCGGCGCGGCGACCCTCGTGTTCTTCGAGCGACGAGTCGTTCGAGCAACCGAACTCGGAAATGATCCACGGCCAATCGCCGTAGAGCGGTTCATACTCGCTGTGGACATAATCGTAGAGCTGTTCATAGGAGCTCCAGCTCGTTTCGGTGCCGAAGTTGTACGCCGTTAAGCCGATCCAGTCGATGTAATTCGCTTGCGGCATGTAGCAACGGTAGTCGCACCAGTTGTAGGGCGGATAGGAACGGTCTTGCGAGTTGAACACCCACATGGCGTATTCGTTCGCGCCCGTTTGCGTGAAGATATCGTACAGCGTGATCCAAGTTTCGGCGAAAATGTCGGGGTCGAGCATATTCGCCATCGCGCAATAGCTCGTCCAGTCGGTGCTCATCTCGTTGTTCAGACGGAAGAAAAACGGCTGATCAAGCTGGGCGGCACCCTCGGCGAAATCGGTCAAGATGCCGATCGCTTCGTCGGTGCGACGATAGATGTCGAGGCTCGGGCTGTAACCCTTGAGATCCGAATTGTTGTTGGCGGTGTATTGATAGGATATCTGCATCATGCGGTCGCCGTTTTTGGTGACCTTTTGGCAAAATTCCAGCGGAAACTCGTGCGGTTTGTTGCCCGCAGAGTAGTGGCGATATTCCGACACGATGGGGAATGTGTAGTCGAGTTTCTTTTCAAGAAGCGGGATGGTGATTTTCCAACCGTTCGACTGCAAATTCGCCGAGAAGATGCCCCAATCGACGTGCGTTTGCTGACGCGCGGCTTGATAATAGTCGATCGTTTCCTGCGCCCAGTTGGGATTGTTTTCGCAGGGATACAGCACCGTGTCGATCGCCGCACCCTTATCGAAAAAGCTTTGGAAACTCATGTAGACATCCGAAAAATCGCGATCGTCGACCGCCTTGAACATCAAGTGGTACGATTCGCCCGCGTCGTTGTAATAGTCAACGTAGGTGTAATGATCCTTCACGTCATCGGGGCAATGTTCGAGTTTCAAGCGATAGACTTGTGCTTTCCAATCGTCGTTGATGTCGATGATGTGACGGTCTTCGAGAACAGAGACATCGTTGTTTTGTTGATAGGTCGCGTTGCCGACGTAGAGATACAGCGCATCAAAATAGACCTGCGGCGTCGCATAGTAGGTACCGATCAAGCCCGATTCGCGCGACGCGATGAGCGACGCTTCATCGGAATCGTAACGCACGCGTTTGGTCGCCAGCGAAAAATCGGGCACCCAATCTTGCGGAATATCGATCATGTAGCCGTCAGGATAGTTGACGACGCGCTTGATGTCGCCCGACCAATAGATCTTTTTGTTGTCCTTGACTTGCACATATTGATCGCTCACGGTGCGTGCGCCGTTTTCGTACAGTTCCATCTTGGTGATGTCGCTAAGACCCACGGTTTCCGTCGCTTTGATCAAATTCTCGCGCACGGCGGTGAGTTCCTTTTCCGACCCGACTTCCGTGACACTGCTGTACGGATTTTGCTCTTGTTTCGACGCGTTGTCGCCGCAGGCGGACATCATGCCCGCCGTCAGCATCACCGCCATCATCACACAGATCCATTTTAAACGTTTACGCATACCGAACGCCTCCGTTCAGACAAATTGATGAATGGATGCAAACCACCGAAAGCGTGCCCCGAAACGAGGCACGCTTTCGTGAAAAATCGTTGTAAATGCCTTACGGCTGTGTCAGTTCAAGACCTTCCTTGAACGCTTGCACAACCTCGGGGTCTTTTTCGAGGTTGAGGTCGTTGGTGACGTTGCCCTGCTGGTCATAGTCCGAGCAGTTGAACCACACTGCGACCTTCAGTTGCGGATAACGGTTGGTGTCGAGGGTTTCGAACATCTCTTTGACCCAAGTCGCCTTGGATTGGTTCTCATTGGTGCTGGTTTCGCAACCGAACTCGGAGATGATCCAAGCCCAATCGCCGAAGTATTGGCTGTATGCCGCGGAGATCTTGTCATACTTCGCCTCGAAGGATTCCCACGTGGTGGTATCTTCGGGGGTGACGAAGTTGTAGCCGGTCAAGCCGATCATGTCGATGTAGTTCGCTTCGGGCATGAGGCAACGATAGTCAGCCCAGTTGTAGGGCGGATAGGAATGATCGAAGCCGTTGAACACCCAGATGGCGTATTGGTTCGCGCCGGTCTCGGTGAAGATGTCGTACAGGGTGATCCAGGTTTCCGCGAAGATGTCGGGATCGAGCATGTTCGCCATCGGGCAATAGCTGGTCCAGTCGGTGTTCATTTCGTTGTTGAGTCGGAAGTAGAACGGTTGACCGAACTCCGCCGCGCCTTTCGCGTAATCGGTGAGGACCGCGATCGCATCGTCGGTCTCGCGATAGATATCCATGATCGGGTTGTAGTGCGTGAGATCCATGTTGTTGTTGTCGGTGTATTGGAAGGTGAATTGCATCATGCGATCGCCGTCCGCGACAACTTTTTGACCGAACTCAAGCGGGAAGCCGTTCGCCTTGCCCATCGAGCTGAAGTGGCTGTACTCCGAGATGACGGGGAAGGTGTAGTCGACCTTCTTCTCGAGCATCGGGATCGTCACTTTCCAACCGGTGGATTGCAGTTTGTACGCAAACAGACCCCAGTCGACATAATCTTGCGCGAGGAGGCCTTCATAGTGCGCTTTGGTCTCTTCCGACCAGTTGGGGTTCGCTTCTTCGGGATAGAGCTTGGTATCCACAGCGGCACCCTTGTCGAAGATGCCTTGGAAGGTCATGTACACATTGGAGAAATCACGATCGTCCACAGCCTTGAACATGAAGTGGTAGGTCGAGTTCTTCGCGGTGTTGAAGTAGTCAACATAGGTGTAGTACGCTTTGATCGTCTCGGGGCAGTTGTCGATCTTCAGACGGTAGACCGACGCGCTCCACTCGTCGTTGATTTGCACCGTCTTGCGGGGTTCCACAACGGAGATGCCGTTGTTCTTTTGAGAATCCGCATTGCCGACAAAGAGATACAGCGCGGTGAGGTAGTTGTCGAAGCCGCCGTGATAACGGATGGCGTTGTCCTCACGGGACGCGAGCAACGACACTTCGTCGGTGTCAAAACGCACGCGCAACGTCGCAAGCGAGAAGTCGGGTTTCCAATCCGCAGGCACGTCGATGATGTAGCCATCGGGATAGTTGACCATGCGCTTGATGTCGCCGGAATAGTAGAACTTCTTGTTGTCCTTCACTTGGACGTATTGGTCGCTCGTGGTACGGGCGCCGTTCTCGTAGAGCTCCATCTTGGTGATCTCGCCGAGACCTTTGGTTTCGGTCGCTTTGATCAGGTTGTCGCGCACCGCGGTCAGTTCCTTCTCGGTACCGACTTCCACGACACTGCTGTAGGGGTTTTCTTTGCTATTGTCGTTGTCGCCCTTATCACCGTTGCAGGATGCAAGGCAAGTCGCCAGCATCGCCGATGCCATGGTCGCAGCGAGCAGACGCCACATAGTTTTCTTCATAGCGTGTGTTCCTCCGTTACTGTTTGAAAATGGTTGATTTATTTCGACCGATCAATCGATCGGAGCGAATGTACCGCCGCGAGCGATCATTTCCGCTCGCACTGCCCCGCCGTCGACCTGTCCCGCGTCGCAGGAAAGATCCAGCGCCATTGCCGCACCGATGCCCGCCGCCTCGCCGAGCGCGTGGCACACGAGTTGGATGCGGATCGCCGATTGCGCCCAGAAGGACGCCGACGAGCAACGTCCCGCAACGAGCAGGTTCTTCACACCCTTCGGCACCAAGCAGCCATAGGGAATCTCGAAGAATTCGCCGGGAGCAAAACCCTTGGGATGCACCAACGCGAATTTGCCGTGGACGTCCACGGGGTAGGCACTTTGCGCAATGCCGTCGGGGAATTTGGCGCGCGCATTGTAATCTTCAATCGTGAGCCAATATTGTCCGACGATGCGGCGGCTTTCCCGCACGCCCGCAAGCTGCGCAAACGAGATGATGGTGCTGTCTTCAAAACCGGGCACATATTTTTGCAGGAAACGATGTACGCGCACCGCCGATGCACGGCAATCCGCCACACCTTGCGACACCTCCAACGAATCGGTGGTGTTGCGGCAGCGCGGCGCTTCGGGGCAGTTGAAATACATCACGCCGCGACCGAAAGCCTTCGACGTGAAGCTTTGGAAATAGACGCCGTCCGCGTGTTCCAAATCGCCGTTTTCGAGTCCCTCGCAAAACACTTTATACAGCGGCGCTTGCGTGCTTTTCCACTCGTGCGCCATGTACGTTTGCTCGGAATTCGGGTCGGCATCTTCGCCGAGCTCCAACAAAAATTTGTTGACCGCTTTAAAATCAATGTTGCCCACCGCGAAGCGGAGCGACATGTTTTGATTTTCGTGGTTGTTTTCGGGATCACCCGCCTCAAAGGGGCAATCGCAAGTGTACGCGACTTGTGCGTCACCCGTGCCGTCGATCACAAAAGAGGTGTCGATGCGCAGTAAGCCCTCAAGGGTTTGCACCAGCACCGCTTCGATGCGCTCGTTTTCCACAACGGCGTTGACATACGACGCGCCGTAGAGCAACTCGACGCCCGCGTCACGGCACATGCTTTCCAGCGTGACCGTCAGCGTGACGGGCGAAAACAGCGTCTTGTCGCAACCCGCCCAAGGCGCGGCGGTGTAGCCGTTTTCTTCGAGCAGGCGTTGCAGCCGCGTGCCGACGTAGGAGTTGCGGTAATCACCGATGCGCGTGCCCATCAGCGGGGTCACCTGCGCGAGCGACGCCGAGCCGCCCAGCGCATAGCCGCGCTCGATGATCAAGACATCTTTGCCGCTTTCCGCCGCCGCGATCGCGGCAATGGCACCTGCTGTGCCGCCGCCGACCACCACAACGTCATAGCGTCGGTCGTGCAATTTCACAGGTAAAGTTACGGTCATGTTCATAGGTCAACACTCCTCTCTCGGAATGGATGCCGGAATGCTTTTACACATGTCAATGAGCAGAACTCTTTTTGGCCAAGTTGATGATCAATAGGATCACAATCAGGATCAACGAAATCGGAATCGCCAAAATCAGCAGTATGATCAACAACACGAACAAAGCGGCTCCCGCAAACATAATGACGCTTAGGAAGATCGAAAAAATCAGTGTGTTCGAGGAACCTTCGACGTGCGCTTCTTCGCCGTAGCCGTAATAGTCGTCATAGTAATCCGTCGCAACGATGCCGCTCGGCATCGCACTTGCGGTTGCCGCAAACAGCGACGACAGCACGCACAACAACGCAAAAACTGCCAGGAATTTTTTGAACATCCGAATCGCTTCCTTTGAAAATATTTTCTCAGGGTATCTGCTTGTTGTCACCGTTTTGACCGACAAGGTCGTCACCGTGATGTAGGTGCTCCGTGGTTTCACAGAGCGAAACGGGCGTCGCGGCGCAGAAACCGCGACGTCCGTTTTTGTCTCTTGTTATTCCGATTGTTCGGCTTGTGCGTTATCGGGGATGCTTGCCGTCGACTTTTTTCTCACGATCAAGATGATCGCAACGATCACCGCGGCAATCACCGCGACGACCAGCACAACAGCCACAAGTGCCGCCAACGCCATCAGCGCATACATCAGAATCGACGCAACTGCCATAACAAATTACGCCTTCTTCTTGAGAACCACGATCACGACAACCGCCACGACCGCGAGCACAGCCACAACGCCGAGGATGACGAGGACCACAATCAGACCGCCGTTGCCGCCGCCGTTCTTGTCGCCTTTATCCTCTTTGTCGTCTTTCTTATCGTCGTCCTTTTTGTCGTCGTCGGTTTCAGCGTCGACAGCGGGGGTATCCTCACCCGCGGGGCCTTCGTCGGGAGAAGCAGGCTCATTGCCGGCATCGGGAGTTTCGGTCTCGTCGCCGTCGGTGTTCTCTGCGCCCTCTTCCTCTTGGAGCTCATACCACTCGTCGCCGTAGCCGGTCAAGAGACCCATGTCGACGAAGCTGCAGTTCGCACCGGTGGTGTCGTCCGCAGTGGAGATGAACATCTCGTTGATGGTCAAAGAAGCGGTGGTCGGGCCAACGCAGAAGATCGCGAGCTGAGGAACGAAGGTCTTCTTCATGTTCTTCAGAGCAACCGCGTTGGTGCCGCTTTCGGTGCCGGACTCTTTGGAGATCTCTTCGATCGCCGCTTGGATGCTGAAGGAGCCTTTGTAAGCGCCCGGAGCGCCGTCCGCGTCAGAGTTCGCAACGCCGCTCACGCCCGCCGCGTCGGAGATCGCCTTCGAAAGTTTGATGCCGATGCCGTTGATGGACAGCAACACGTTCCAGCTCGTGCCTTCGTGAGCCACGAAGTCGAAGTAGAAGGTGTCCGCAGTTTTCATGTCGAACTCGGGAGAAGTCTCGAGCGAGATGGTGCGGATACGCGGCCAGAAGTTGGCGGTGTAATCCTGATCATTCATGATGATCTCGGTCTCGTTACGGCTGATGGTCAAGCCGCCGTTCTCGGTGTACTCGGTGTCCAGGAAGTTGGTGTAGCCGTTGGACTCCGCCGTCTCGGTAAAACGTTGGCACAAGCAACCTTCCGCCCAGCACTCGACTTCCCAAGCGTCGTCGTTTTGACGATTTTCGGGAACGGGGAACCAGCGAATACCGTTGATGGTGGTTTCCTCAGCCGAAGCCGTCATGCCGATCGAAGCAAAGCTTGCGATCACAAGCACAGAGAGAACAACCGCCAACACTTTTTTGAACATGTTCATAGGTGTTTGCCTCCTCTAATAAGATAGGGTCTTTTTATGATGTCTGCCGTCGCTGAGAATGCGACGGTTTAATCCGAATGTAACAGGCGATCATGCAACGTAAGCCGTTTGATCGCCGATCAGAAGATGGAATCGAGCAGATCCGCAAACCAGGCGAACACGCCGCCGAGGCTACGAAGCCATCCGAGGAAACCCGTATTCTCAGGCAACGTTGTGCCACCGGGGGTCGCTTGCGTACCGATCGTTTCGGTATCGGACTCGGGCGCTTCTTCGGTGTCCGTTTCGGATTCGAACTCGTCTTCCGCAGGCTCTTCATACTCGTCGGAGGTGTCTTCCTCCTCCTCGAGCATCTCGTAATATTCCTCACCGAAGCCGGTCATCAGACCCATGTCGATGAACGCACAATTGTTGCCCGCGGCGTCATCCGCCGTCGAAACATACAGCTCACGAATCGTCAACGAAGACGCCGTGTCGCCGACCACATAGATTTGCAGTTGCGGCACAAAACATTTCTTCATGTTTTGAATCGCTTTGGCGTTGACGTTATCGAGATGGGAGGTGTCCGCCGCCACACGGGCGATGATCTCGTTGAGGCTGAGAGAGCCTTTGTAAGTGCCGGCGGGGGCATCGGGGTTCTTCGCGTCCATATCGGTCGCACCCGCGGCTTCCGCCATAAACTTACCGAGCGAAATGACCATGCCGTTGAAGCTCATCGAAATGTTCCATTGCGTCGAGCCGTGGGCGGTCAAATCAAAATAGAGCGTATCCGCATTTTTCAGATCATACTCGGGAGAGGTTTCCAGCGAGATGGTACGAATACGCGGCCAGTACCAATTGGTGTAATCTGCACCGTCGATCGTGATGGTGGTGTCGTTGCGTGACAGCGTCAAGCCGCCTTCCGCGGTGTATTCGGTGTCAAGGAAGTTGGTGTAGCCGTTAACCTCTGCCGTTTCGGTGAAACGTTGGCACAGGCAACCTTCCGCCCAACATTCGACTTCCCACACATCATCGTTTTGTCTTTCCTCGGGAACGGGGAACCAACGCAGACCCGTCTGCGCGCCGCTCTCCTCGGCAGATACAACCATGCCGACAGACGCCGCATTCGCAAGCATCAGCACAGACAGAACAATCGCCAGAATTTTACGGGATTTGTTCACAAAAATCCGCCTCCTTGTGGAAAACTGTTAAATCAGAAAATGGAATCGAGAAGATCCGCAATCCAGGCGAACAAGCCGCCCATACCGCGCAACCAACCGATGAAGCCGCCTTCCGCTTTTTCAGCGGCAACGGGAGCTTTCGTAGTGGAATCGGTTTCGTCGTTCGCTTCGGTGGTGGTAGCGTCTTCGAAGTCATCTTCGAAAGAGGGCTCTTCTTCATCCACAGCGGGAACATCTTCTTCATCCTCAGCGGGAGCTTCCTCTTCCTCTTGGAGCTCATACCACTCGTCGCCGTAGCCGGTCAAGAGACCCATGTCGACGAAGCTGCAGTTTGCGCCCGTGGCATCCGATGCCGACGAGATGAACATCTCGTTGATGGTGATGGACGCGGTGGTCGGGCCGACGCAGAAGATCGCGAGCTGCGGAACGAAGGTTTTCTTCATGTTCTTCAGAGCAACCGCGTTCGTGCCGCTTGCGGTGCCGGACTCTTTGGAGATCTCTTCAATCGCCGCTTGGAGGTTGAAGGAGCCTTTGTAAGTGCCCGCAGCGCCGTCCGCGTCAGAGTTCGCAACGCCGGTCACGCCCGCCGCATCGGAGATCACCTTCGAGAGTTTGATGCCGATGCCGTTGATGGACAGCAGCACGTTCCAGCTCGTGCCTTCGTGAGCCACGAAGTCAAAGTAGAAGGTGTCCGCGGTTTTCATGTCGAACTCGGGCGAAGTCTCAAGCGAGATCGTGCGGATACGCGGCCAGTAGTTGGCGGTGTAATCCTGCTCGTTCACGATGATCTCCGTCTCGTTACGGCTGATGGTCAAGCCGCCGTTGGCGGTGTATTCGGTGTCAAGGAAATTGGAGTAACCGTTGGTTTCCGCCGTCTCGGTGTAGCGTTGGCACAAGCAGCCTTCCGCCCAGCACTCGACTTCCCAAGCGTCGTCGTTTTGACGATTTTCGGGCACGGGGAACCAGCGAATGCCGCTCAAAACAGCCTCTTCCGCGGAAGCGGAGATCATGCTGACCGAGGCAAAGCTCGCGATCACGGCAACGGTCAAAACGACCGCCATTACTTTTTGAAACAGTTTCATAGAATTTTCCTCCTTTAAAGACGTGCGCAACAACGCACACCTTTTATGGTGGGATACCCCGCACGCAGACGGCGAGGTTTCGCCGCTGCGCCGGGGATCGAATGTAAAATGTTAGCCGACAATACCGGTACGCTCAATACTTTGGACAAAGTATTTTTGCAGGTAGAGGTACAGCACGAGGGGCGGGATGATGAACAACATGGCCGCGGCAAACACGACAACGGTATCACCGAACTCGCCTTCGGTTTGAACGTAAGTCAACTGACTGACGATACGGCGCACAACCGAGATTTTGGTCGACAACATGGTACGACCGCTCATCATCATCTGCGCGAAGTAGTAGTCATTCCAGTACCACACGATGGAGAACAGGGTTACGACCAGGAACGGAGCGCCCGCGTTGGGGATCATAACCTGCACGAAGGTGCGGGCTTCCGAGCAACCGTCCACGCGAGCCGCGTCCTCGAGCTCCTTGGGCATGCCCTTGAAGAAGTTCATGAACACGATGATGAACAGGCCCGAACGCAGACCCGAAGCGAGAGCCGCCGTCACATAGTAGCTCCATTCGGTGTTGGTAAGGTTCAGGGTGATGCTTTCCAACGGGAAATTCACAAACGGCAACAGGTTGAGCAGGAAGTGAATCGCGTTGGAAATGCTCAGCGGCGAGAAATAGCGCATGGCGGAGAACAGCGGGATGATGTAGGTTTGCATCGGGACAACGATCGTCAAGATCGCAAGACCCATGCAAAGACCGCCGAGCTTCATGCGATAACGCGCAAGCGCGTAGCCCGCCATCGAGCAAGACACGAGCGACAGCAAGGTGCTGATGAGCACGATGCGGCTGGTGAACAGAGTCGTGAAAGGATACTCAAGCATCTCCCACGCCCATTGCAGGTTTTGCATGGTCACGCCGCTCGGGAGCCATTGAATACTCGGGTTGAGCAAGTCGGCGCTGGGACGGATCGCACGCGACAACATGATGAGGATGGGGTACAACAGAACGTACGCCATACCGATGATGAACGCGTAGCGGAAGATTCCGTACAGGATGCCGGGTACGTGACGCTTCGCCTGATAAGAAATTTTCTTGAGACGGGATTCAGATCCGATTTTATTCATTTATCTTTCTCCCCTTTCTCAACTATTATGGAACACGAACTTCGAGCACAGAGCCGTCACGATCGCGAGACAGGCGCCGATGATCAAGAAGTAGATGATGGCTTCGGCGGAAGCATAACCGTATTTCATGTTTTCCGAGAAGTCCATGATGCTGGCCATGACGGGGTTCGTCATGTCGGTGAAGCTGTCGATGATCGTGTAGATGAACACGATGAAGATGGTCGGAGACACGCAAGGCACCGTAACCTTCCAGAACGCATCCCATGCGTTGGCGCCTTCGATCGAGCACACCTCGTAGTACGAAGCGGGCACGCCTTGCAAGGCGCTCAAGAACAGCAGGATTTGCAGACCCGCTTTCCACGACAAGTCAAAGACCTGCGACGTGGCATCGGACATGATTTGCACAATTTGTTGCGGCAAACCGAGCTGACCGAGGAACTCGTTGATGGAGCCGGTTTGGAAGATCGCGGTCGAGCCTGCGCCCATACCGTTTTGCACGAAGAGGTCTTCGTTGATGATCTTCAGCACCATCGACGACGCGACGATGACCGGCAGGAAGAACAACGCACGCGCGAACAAACGACCGGGGAACTTCTCGTTGAGGATCAACGCCACGAAGAACGCGAAGATCGTGATGATCGGCACGTCAATTGCCAACGACGTAAACGCGTCGGTCAGGTTTTGCGTGAAATAAGGATCCACGTTGAAGATGTAGTTATAGTTTTCAAAACCAATGAAGGAGAGGCTCAAGCCGCCCGCGAGCGACACGTTGGAGAACGAGTACACAAACGAGCTGATGAACGGGATGATGAAAAAGCTGATAACACCGATAAACCACGGGATCAAGAAGAAGTAGCCGGAGATGCGCGCTTTACGTTCAAGCGACATCGGCGTACGACCACGACGCGGTTTCGCTTTCGAAACGGTCGCGTTAGGAGCAGAAGCATTCATGTCAGTTGTTTTAGCCATTATTCCTTCTCCTCCCTTCAATTCACAGCGTAGTCGGTACCGTCAATGGTCACGACTCCGTCTTTGTAGTTCACGATCACTTTCGCGCCGTTCGAGTAGGTGACGGTCGCCACGTCGTCCACACGCTCGTGAGCGGTGATGGTGGCATCGCCGACCGCTTTACCAAACTCTTTGACGATCGCGTAGCGCTCTTTGATGGTATCCTTAAACTTGTCGTAGGTCGACGAGTAGAGGAAGGTGTGATCGGTGTTGAGCAACGCCTCGTTGTCCGCTTGGGTGATCGCATAGCGGATGTCGGTGGCATATTCGAGGTGACGCAGGAACGATTTCGCGGACACGTCCGTGATGTTCATGCTTTCACCGCTGAAGTTTTTCGTGCCGCGGAGCACCGTTTGCAGGAACGGAATGTCCATGTCGAACAGGACCTCTTTACTGCTGCAAACCGGGATGTTGACCAGATGATCCGCATGCGCGTAGAGATACGCGTTGGGATTGCTGAAGGTCAGATCGAGACCCGCCTCTGCCAAGCGAGCGTATTGCTCGGCTTGCGCGGCGGAGGTGCGCTCGCTTTGATAGCCGTCCGGAGCCAAGTCGGAATACAATTGCATCGCTTCGTCATCGAAGTAGAGCGATTGGTAGCCGTACTTGTCGGTGGATTTCATCAGCGTGTTGACCGCTTTGTTGTACTTCTCAGGCACCAACAAATAGTAAGGACGTTTCGCGGTGTTGTAGGTGTTGCCGTTGAGCGAGATGGGATACACCTTGATGGGCGAGATGTTGATCGCGTCCGCCGCATCCCAGATCGTCGAGACGCCGTTACCGCTGCTGCCCATCGTGGTGAAATCCGCCGCGAAGGACACGTTGATGTTGTTGTTCGACGTGTAATCAAGCAAGGAGGTCACGCCTTTTTTGCCGCCGAGGTTGCTCGAGGGCGCAAGCTTGATTTCCATGTCATTCTTGAAGAAGTCGTTGGAGAAGTTGACGTATTGCACTTGAATATCGTCCACGCCGCCTGCGACCAGATCTTGCAGAATCGTCTGCGCTTGCGAGAAGGTGGTGAGCTTTTCACGGGCGGTGTAGACAAAGCCGAGGAACGACTTTTTCTTATTGACCGCGCCGTAAACTTCGACATAGAAGCTGTCGGAGATCTCATCCTTGGTCAGCCATTCACGCTCGAGCAGAATGTTGCGATACATATCCGCAAGGGAGATGTAATCGGCTTTGTTGTCCGAGGAGAAATGATACTCGATCGCGTAGGATTCGAGCGAAGAGGGATCCTCCGCGTTGAACAACGCGTTGGAGGTCTCACTCGAGATTTGACCCATCAAAGGCAGGCTGTAGCTGATGCGATACGCGGTGCTGGTGTACACGATGTTGTAGCCGCCGACGAGACGGTTACCCGCAGTCGCCGCTTCCAAGTTCGCGTTTTCCGCACCCGACACCACTTCCGCGAGGAAGCCGTAGCCGTTTTTCACCATGCCGAACACAGGCAGGGAGATCTTTTCGTTGCGGGAGCTCTCGATGTCCGATTCGGTCGTCTCGGCATGATCTTTGCCGTAGAACGGTTTGCGGTACATCATGGTGTCGACGTTTTTCTCGTTGTTGAAATTGATCAACGCACCCGAGCCGTCGGGAATCACAATGTAGCCTTTATCGGTTTCGGATGCCGCGCCGAAGTACATCAAGAAATCGATGGAGTTGAGCGTATTGGAGCCGTCCTCATCGGTTTTCTCGTCTTCCGCTTTGACGGTGGTGCCGTCTTTGATTTCCTTATAAAGGATTTCCGCTCTAAAGCCGTCCTCGGTCAGCGTGTACTGCACGGGGATGGTGATCTTCGCTTCTTTGAAGTTGTAATCAATGCGGATGCCGTTGTCGACCTTCGTCATCGTCGCCGCTTTCTTCATGACGGAACCTGCGTAGCTGTTGGTATCCTTTGTTTTCATGGAAGAGTTGGTGTAGGTGATGCGAAGAGCCGAACGGATGTCGGTTTTCGCCACGCCCTCGACATAGGGGTCATCGTTGACCGAGATCGGGGGGTTGGTGTACCAGGTTTGACCGGTGGTCATATCGGTCAAACCGGCGAACGTGCTTGCTTCATCATAGGTGAGGACGAAACGGTCGTTTCGTGCCACTTCCTTGAATTCGTAAGTCACTTGATCGTCGCCTTCGCCGGCGACGATGGTGGCGTCATAGGATGCTTGCGGAGCGGCTTTGCCCGTCGGTGCCGCAGACACTGCGGACACCGAGGTCAACACCAGGACAACACACAGCATCACGAGCAGTAAACGTTTTTTCATGTGTTATCCCTCCTTTAGAATCCGACGGCCATTCTGTACATCAGCTCTGTGAAAATGCTCTCGCCGAAGGAGAAGAACTGAACGAACAGGTTGAACATCAAGAATACAATAAATATAACCACGAGCATGCCGGCGATCGTAACGAGGATCGACCAGAAGTTACGCCAGAAGGAGTACATGTGCAATCCTTGCAGCGCGAACCACACCATGACAATTGCCCAGCCTTGACCGACGATCATCAGATAGCCGAGGAAGGTGGCTTCTTCCGCCGTCAAGATGTTGGAGAGCAGGGTGTAGAGGAAGCAAGTGACGGAATACGGGATCGTAGCGTAGCCGAGGTAGATCCAGACTTCCTTAAACTTACCTTTACCTTCGAAGAAGGTCGCCATCAGCCAGTTGACAAGCGCGAACAGCGTAAAGCCGCCGAGCACACCGACGATGGTGAAGATCATGTTGTAGTTTTGAGCCGCTTTACCGTTGAAGATAAAGCCACTGTACAGCGCCATGATGACGGAGCTGAAGAAGAAGAAGAAAATGGCGATATTCGCAATGGTGAGCGAATATTTTTTGTTGTAACGCATTTCTTCGTAACCCTCGATCGGGTGGAAGAGCGTATGCAGCACATACTTGAGCTTGCCGGATTCATCGAGAACCAGTTTCTTGGTCTTGATGATGCCCTTGCTCTTGAGGAACGCATACACGATCCAGAGGATCACCGCCACGATCACGACAACGACCGCGGGAACGGTCAAGCTGCGCATGATATCGGCACGATACATCTTGAACGCCATCGAGTAGTTCGTTTGGTCGCTGGCAAGATAGAAGTTGTCCATGGCCGCGGTGTAGTTTTCTTCCATGTAGTACGCCTTACCGATACCTTGGTAGCCGAACTCATAGTTCATGCATTCCGCGACAACATCTTCAAAGAACGGACGGGACGCTTCATATTCCGCCTCGTTGTACAGGATCGTACCTTGGCGAATGTTGCTACCGAAGGTGGTGGGTTCCAACACGGTGACGGTCGCGTAAACCTCGTCGAGGATGAGGAGTTGATCGCCCCAGCTCTCGATGTCCGCGCCGCGCTCAAAGGTGCCCTCTTGAGTACCTTTACCGCCGAACACATACATCAAGTCGCCGTCGGGGGTGTATTGGAACATACGTTGCCAAGTCGAGTCGAACGTGGTGATGAAGCCTTCGTTATCGACGGTAATGGCGTTGAAGTTGGTGTTAAGGTATTTGCCGTTCACGCGGGTCAAGCTGATGTCGCCGAAGCGGCTCTTGTAATCGAGAACGTTTTTACCTTTGCAGTTGATCTTACGGATCAACTCATTCATATCATCGGTCGAGCCGCGCACACCGTAGATGAAGGCGCCGTCGCTGTCGATGCAGAAGTTTGCGTATTCCATCGGGAGCGATTGCTCAATACGTTTGAGCTGCTCGTCGGTCATGAAGCGCTTCCAGAATTGGAGCATGACCGCTTCGGCGGTACGAACAACTTCGTTCGAACCGAAGTAGCCGAGAAATTCACCCGTGCCTCTGTCCCAGTTGGGTTGGATCATCAAGAAACCGCGATAGTCGTTTTCAACGCGGATGTAAATGATGCCGAGGTGATCGGTGAGAACCTTCGTCGGAAGATACGCATCGTTTTCGTATTGGATCATCGGCGAGTTCGGTTTACCCATTTGAGTCTCATAGACACCCTCGTTGTTGAAGATGTAGAGATTGTGAGCCGAACGGTCGGTCACGTAAATGCGACCTTGATCGTCGATCCACAAGCCGCGGGGCTCTTGGAACGCGAACGCGGATTTTTCTTCCACTTTCTCGATGCTTTCATCCCAGTTGTAGAAGAATTGCTCGCCGACCTTGTTGTAATCCTTGTCGAGGATGAGCAAGCGCGTGGTGTGACCGGTGAAGCCGTTCACGTTTTCGTCACTCGCGTTGTGACCGGTGTCGAGGATGTACAGCAAGTCGTTGCGGATGACCATATCGACAGGGGTCACCATGCCGAGGTCATAGCCGACGGTCGTCTTGATTTGATAGGGATCGGGGATCTCTTGAGCAACGCCGTTGTGGTTATAGACATAGGACTTGCCTGTGCCGTGCGCCGCCGCGGGGATCGAGAGCACCAAAACAAGAATCGCCATCACAGCCAAAACTGCTCTGAATTTTTTCATTATGCTCTCCCCCCTTAATCTTTAATACCGGAGTGCGCCATGGTCTCCATGACGTTACTCTGGGAGATGATGAACACGGTGATCGGCGGGATCATCAAGATAACGGATGCGGCCGAGCCGACGCCTGCACGGGCGATACCCGCGGTGGCGACCTGACCCATGGCGGCGGGAAGAGTTTTCCACGCTTCGTTATAGATGACGTTGGCGCCGGTGGTGTTCCACACTGTTTGGAATTGGAAGATCATCATGGTGAAGAGCGCGGGTTTCAAGTTGGGAACCACGATGCTCGACCAGATTTTCCATTCGTTCGCACCGTCCATACGGCCGGACTCCAGCACCGCATTGGGGAGGGTCTCCATGTACTGCACGCAGAGGAAGACGCCCATGGTGCTCGCCAAGGTCGGCAACAACACGCCGAGCGGGTTGTCGACAAGGCCGAGATAGGACAGGATGATGTACTGCGGGATCGCGGTGACCGCCGCGGTAAACATAAGCGCGAGGGTGATCAACTCGTTGGCGGCTTTTTTGCCCGGGAAATCATGCTTGGCAAGCGGATACGCCGCAAGAGTCGCAATCATGAGATACAGGAACGTGGAGCCAACGGAGATGAACAAGCTGTTGAACAGATAACGTTCGAACGAGATCCACATGTTGGAGATAACCGTACCGAGTTGGGTATAGTTCTCACCGGTAGGCTGATGAGGGAAGATCGGGGGCGGGAACAGGAAGAATTCCTCAGGCGGTTTAAACGACGAGGAAATGGCGTAAACGAGAGGGAACGCCATAAATGTACCCATGCCTGCAAGCAACAGGAACAGACCGATCGTACCGAAAATGGAGCGTTGTTGCTTTTTCGGCGAAGCGAACTGATTCTTTTTGCTGTTTTTAAACAAAGCCATTTACATTTCCCCCTTTCTTACCATTTCAGCAGTTTGAAGATCAACTGTTTAGACAGAACCATCAAGATGAACAGGATGACCGCGATGCAGCAGGCGTAACCCATTTCATAACGCACCGAACCGAAGTCGGTGATGTAGTTGAGGATGGTCATGGTCGAATAGTTGACCGATTGATAACCGCCCGTGAGGTCCTGCGAAACCTGACCGCAGGAGAACGCACCGGAGATCGCCATAACCGCACCGAACAGCATCATGCTCTTCATGTTGGGAATGGTGATGTACCAAAGCTCTTGGAAACGGTTTTTGATACCGTCGATCGCGCCCGCTTCGTATTGCGAAGCGTCAACGCCTTGGAGACCGGCGATGAAGGACAGGAAGCTGACACCGAGCGACAGCCACAATTGCACGACGATGACGATCGCCATGTTGTAGGCGGGGTCGGTCAGCCAAAGCACCGGCTCACGGAGAATGCCAAGTTGCATCAAGGATGCGTTGACGATACCGTAGGAGTCGCCGGAGAACAAATACGTCCAGATGAAGTAAACGTTCGCCGAAACAGACGGCGCGTAGAAGACGATGGTCATGAACACGCGCATCGGTTTGGGCATTTCGTTGATGACCCATGCCATGAAGAACGAGAAGATGTAGCTCATCGGTCCGCAAAGGAACGCAAGGATCATCGTGTTTTTAAAGCCAATCAGGAAGATGTCATCCTGAAGTAAGCGTACATAGTTGTCGATACCAATAAACCCCGGAGTTTCCAACATGTTAAAGTCGGTCAAACTCAGAACGATCGAGGCAAGGACCGGCAACACGGTAAAGATAATGAAGCAAGTCATAAAAGGCAACAACATGAAGTACGACGTGCGGCTTTTCCAGATCTTACGACCCAAAAAGTGCTCGTGCTTCAACGTCGTCGATTGCACTTTTGTGTTCTTCATAATCCGTGACCTCCTTTTTTCTCAATTTTTTCAGTCCGCAAATTCCTCAAGCTTTCTTGCCAATTCCAGATCGATCTGCTGGCTCCAGTACAGGAGTTGCTCGTTCGGGTTCTTGGCATTGAGAACGGAGGTCATAAACGCACTGTTGATCGCTCTCGAGGTGAAGTAGCTGCCGGGCAGCTGCTCGACAAAGACAAGTTCGTTCATTTGCGCATTCAAAGCTTCCAATTGCTTATCGTTCCAGGGAAGCTCCGGAATCGCATTTCTGTTCGCGGTGGCGTAACGGCCGCCGGAACCGAGAACCGCCTCCACGCGGGTGCCGAACTCGGCTTGCGTGTCGGTGGAGACCCACCATTTGAGGAATTCCCAGCCGGCTTTCGCTTTCAGTTGAGCCTCGGGATCGGTGTCGTTCGCATCGCCGAACATCACGCATGCGGTGGTGGTTGCCGCTTGCAGGTTGTTGACCTTGGGTGTAACACCGTCGTCTTCGAAAACGACGTTGCCGTTTTCATCGAGCACCGGCTCGCCGGGGATGGGATACATTTCCCACAGACCGTCGAGTTCGGGAATGGTGATCGAGAAGACGTTGTACATGGTGTAATCCGCAAGGAGAATGGGCATCTCGCCGGTACGGAAACGGCTCATTGCGTCGTATTCTTGCGGGAAGAGATAGTCGGCATACAGCTCGATCGAGAACTTAAAGGATTCGTAGCCTTCCTTCGAAGTCAACGCCGTTTTGGTGCCGTCCTCGTCGTAGATGCGACCGCCCTTTTGATAAAGGACGTTGGTGAAGATGTTGGACGCGTTCATGGCGGAGATTTGGTTCATGTTACCGATACCGATCTCCATGTTGTTGCGGCTGACGATCGGATAGATCTCGGTGAGGATCTCACTCCAAGTCAGGTTCGCCCAGTAAGACGGAACGCTGTTGCCCGCCTTGTCGACACCCAAGCCGAGTTCCTCGGTGATGTCGGTACGGACGAACATCATTTGATACGACATGGTTTCGGGGAGCGCGTAAACACCGTCTTTATATTCAAACGGGATCATCGCGCCTTCCGCGAAGTTCTTCGTTTGCTCTTCGTAATCCTCGAAGGTCGAGAGATCGTAGAGCGCGTTACGCATGGCAAAGTTGACCGGATCGGTCACGCCGCGCGTCAACGCCACATCGGGGCCTTTGCCCGCGAGGGTCGCTTCGATGATGGCACCGGTAACGAGTTCAAGCTCGATACCGATCTTGCCGGTTTTTTCGTTGCCGTCTTTATCCGTCACCGTGATGCTCGAGTTCGGGGTAAAGTCGGACGTGATCAATTGCTTAAGGATGTTCGCTTGGTCACGGCCGGATTGGATCCAAACCTTGACAGACACGTCCGTGCCTTCCGTCGAGGAACCCATCGACGAGTAGTCTTGGGTGAAGGACGCCACGAAACGGTCGAAGCTGTGTTTGAAGCTCTCGAAGATGTTGGCAGAAGCGCGAGGCGCTTTGCCGTTATCGCCGTAGAACTCGATGCGGTCGATCTCAAGGGGTTGCTCGCGGAACATCGAGATCCACGAACCGATGGTGGAGATGTTGGACTTGAAGGAACCCAAGCGATCGCTCTTGGAGATCTGCGCGGGTTTCTTGATCATGATGTCCAACTGACGGGTGATGTTGTTGATCTTGGCGATCAGCGAACTGTCTTTGCCGTATTGCAAAGCGACCTCTTCGGCGATGCCGTTGAGGCGATCGCGAGCCGCCGTCAAGTCACCCACGATGGTGGGGATTTGCTTGTCGATGTTGTAATCGCGATAGTCGTCGGGAGAGCTACCGGTGATCATGATGATTTGACGGTAGATGGTGTTCATTTCGAGCACGCATTCTTGAAGCTCTTCGGCGATCTTGGAAGACGAACCGAGCACCACTTCCAAAGAAACGGTGTTGGTGCCTTTGTACAGATAGACATACAGATCGTCTTTATTTTCGTTCTTAAGCGTGAAGGTCTTCCACACGTTGTCATACGCAAACTCAAGTTGGTTCGCCTCAGCAAATTGAATTTCGTTGTTGACATACAGGCGGCGGTGAGCGCTGACACCGTCATACATATTCTGACGGTAGCGGATGGACATTTTGTAGAGACCGTCCGCAGGAACGTTATCAATCACCCACGTTACGTTCTCGCCGTTCAGTTTCCAGTTCGCGCCGCCGAAGGTGTTCAGCTTAATGCGAGCCGGATCATAAGGGATCGTCAAGGGGTTGGTGATATCGTTTTGGGGGATGAGGTACATCTCGGATTTGTACATGGCGGATTCGCCTTGCACCACGAGATTTTCACCGTCATACACCTTTGCGCCCGCGCTCTTCTTCTCGGCAAGGAACTCCTCATAGGTGGGGAGAGCCTTTGCATATGTAAAGGTCACGTTCTCGATCTTGGCTTCGTTGGTGGACAATGCCAAGGTCAAGGTGTGCTCACCTTTCTTGAGATAGAACGTCAAGGGGCTTGCGTAGTAGCCTTCTTTATCATAAACAGAGAAGTGCTCGCGGACGTAACCCTCAGCCTCCACTTGCTTGGGGCTGATGTCGTCGCCGCTGGCTTCATCCGTCTTGATCTCAGTTTCATTTTTCCACATACGGCTCAGCGTCATCGACGACACTTCCGCATAGGGAATCTCGCCATCGATCATAATGCTGTATGTGGTGTTTTTGTTGCCCGAGACAATATAGGAATAATCAAAAGACAACTCATACATACCGTTTTTCTCAACCGTAAACGGCATGACAAAGGAGTTGGTGTTGTCAATCGCAACATTCACCAACTTGATTTCTTCCACGTTCGCTTTCGCGTCATTTTCGTGGCTATTCTTTGCGAGATACGACTTGTAAGAGCCGATATCCTTGTTCGTCTTGCCTGTAGCCTGAGCAGCACTTTCCTCGGCCGCTTCCTCGACCGCAGACGTCTCGACAGCAGCCGTCGCTGCCTCGTCGGTTTGCGCCGCACCCGTCATCGGAACAGCGCTCATCAAAATCAGCGCCGCCAAGATACATGATAAAAGGCGAATTCGTTTCATGAATCCTGTCACCCTTTCTGTGGTTTCACCGCCGACACACAGGGACGGGATCCGCCCCTGTGTGCCGCGATGAAAGTAATGCTTAGTAATTATGCGGCGGCGTCAGCCGATGCGTTGGCAGCGGCTTCTGCAGCAGTCTCTTCAACTTGCTCGTTGAATTCGTCAAACTCAGCCTGCAGAGCGTTCTTCTGAGCGTCGAAGATCGCTTGGACAGACTCTTGAGTCTCTTGATAGTACATGGGAGGAACGATGCTGGCGTCGACAATGCCGAGATAGCAGTCGCCGATACCACGGATCATTTCCACGCAGACGGGATCGTCTTCCACTTCTTCCATCATCGCTTTTTCAGCGTCGGTCAGGTTCTTGTCGTACCAGGTCGAGCCTTTGAGCTCCGCTTCCACGTTACGGGACACGAGGGTCTCGAGACGGATGTAGGTAGCAGCACCGATGGGGTTCTTGGAAGCAGACGAGATGGAGTAAGCCCAAAGCGTCGCGGTCGCGATGCTTTCGGTCTCGCCGGTGGGATCGAACGACGGAACGGGAGCGATGCCGAATTCGTCGCCGTCAAGGCGAGTCGCTTGCTCAACAATTCTCTTGTAGCCGGCCTTGGTGGTTTGCACCATCGCGTCGGTACCGGCGGGGAAGAGTTGATTCCAGGTTTGGAGCGCATAGTCGCAGCGAGCAGCCTTATCTTTTTGATAGAGGTTGTAAACTTCGGTCATGTAGCGGACGTACTTGGTGTCGTCGATCGCCAAGGTAACCTTACCGGTCTCCTCGTCGAGGGCCGCCATCGGGTACGGAGCGAAGTACGGGAACAGACCCCAGCCGGTAAAGCCGTAGTCGTCGCCGGAAGTCATCGCTTTCGCAGTCTTCACGAAGTTGGTCCAGGTCCACTCACCGTTCTCCCACAGATCGAGGGGAGTCGCTTGACCGGCTTGCTCGAACTTCGTCTTGTTGTACACGATGAAGTTACGATCAACGTCAGCGAGGGTGATCGCGCCGTGAGACTCGCCGCCCCATTGGAAGTATTTCTCCATCAACGATTTGTTGTAGAGATCCTCTTCGGGGTTTGCGGGGTTCTTGGCGTCGAGTTGCAGGTGGCCTGCATACTTCTCGATGGAATCGGTCAGGCCTGCTGCGCTCCAACGGGGATAGGTCAAATCGTAGTTGGCGGGCAGAATGTCAGGCGCCGTGCCCGAAGCCGTTTGCGTCGCGACATAGTCGGTCATTTGCTCGTCGGAAATCGTGACGATTTCCACGTCGCCGCCTTGGGAAGCGTAAGCGTCACGCCACATCAAGGTCGCGATGTATTGAGCGAACGGATCATCGGGGTTGTTGTTCGACTCGAGGTAAGACCAGTCGATGCTCATCATGACGGTGACGTGAGCATTGTCCAAAGAGGGCAGCAAAATGCCGTCGCTGTAATCGCCGGTCGCGGGGATATGGAAATAGCCCTCAACCGACGGGTCCACGTCAGCACCGCCGCCGCTGCCGGTGCAAGCCGTCAGAGACAACAACATAGCCAGTGCGAAAACAGTACAAAGTACTTTTTTCATGGTGGTCACTCTCCTTTGTGATATTTACATTCAAAGACAACGTCTTTTCATGTCAATGAGTTGGGGATGCCACGCGTTTTGTTGCATGTTCTTATAACGCGCACAACCGATTCGCGAAAACGGCGCACCGTTTCCGTGAATCGGGATTGTGTGTTCGGCATCGAGTGTCGGGCGCGCGATCAAGCCGCGGCGTCCGCATTTGCCGCCGCTTGCGCGGCCGCTTCTTCTGCCATTTGATTGAATTCCTCGAATTCCGCCTCCAGCGCGTTGCGTTGTGCATCGAAGATCGCTTGCACGGATTCTTGGGTTTCGACATAATACATCTTCGGGATGATGTTCGCGTCGACGATGCCGAGATAGCAATCGCCGATGCCGATGATCATGTCGACACAAACGGGATCGTTTTTAATCGCTTCCATCATCTCTTTTTCCGCGTCGGTCAAATTCTTGTCGTACCAAGTGGTGCTGGCAAGCTTTGCCTGTGCGTTACGGGAGACGAGCGTTTCAAGGCGAATGTACGTCGCGGCACCGATGGGGTTTTTGGAAGCCGCGGAGATCGAGTACGCCCAGAGGTCTGCATCCGCGATGCCGACTTCTTCGCCCGTGGGATCAAACGCGGGGATCGGCGCGATGCCGAACTCGTCACCTTCCATACGGCGGGCGTTCACGGTGATTTGCTGATAGCGAGCCTTGGTGGTGAACACCATCGCGTCGGTACCGGCGGGGAACAATTTGTCCCATGTTTGCAGCGCCCAGTCACAGCGCGCCGCTTTTTCCACTTGATAGAAGTTGTACACTTCCGTCATGTAGCGCATGTACTTGGTGTCGTCGATGTTGAGCGAAACCTTGCCGGTCTCTTCATCGAGCTTCGCCATCGGGTAGGGAGCGTTGTACGGGAACAAGCCCCAGCCGGAGAAGCCGTAGTCATCGCCCGACGTCATCGCTTTGGCGGTCTTGACGAAGTTGGTCCACGTCCATTCGCCGTTTTCCCACAGTTCCAAGGGGGTTCGTTGGCCCGATTGCTCGAACTTGGTTTTGTTGTAGACCGTGTACACGCGATCGACTTCCGCGAGCGTGATCGCGCCGTGCGATTCGCCGCCCCATTGATAGAACTGCTCCATCATCGCGTGGTTGTAAAGGTCTTCTTCGGGGTTGTAAGGATTCTTGGCGTTGAGCTCCAAGTGATCCGCGTATTTTTCAATCGATTGCGTCAAACCCGAGGCGTTCCAGCGCGGATAGGTCATGCCGTTCGCAGGAATGATGTCGGGGGCGGTGCCTGCCGCCGTTTGCGTCGCGAGGTAGTCGGTCATTTGCTCTTCCGAGATCGTCACGATCTCGACGTCGCCGCCTTGCGAAGCATACGCCTCACGCCACAGGAGCGTCGCGTGATATTGCGCAAACGGATCCTCGGGGTTGTTGCCGCTCTCGAGGTAGCTCCAGTCGATGCTCATCATCGTGGTGACGTGCGCATTCGCCAAATCGGGGAGCAGAATGCCGTCACCGTATTCGCCGTTCACCGCAATGTGGAAATAACCGTCCACAGTCGGGTCCACTTCGACACCGCCGCTCGTTCCGCATGCCGTCATTGACAGCAACAACACGATCGCCGCGATCACACTCATCCAACGTTTCACAGCACTCACTCCTTTTATATAATGTAGATTTATTCTTCGTTTGTCATATGCCCTGCCGCTGTTTGGTATTCCATCGGCGAGACCCCCACCGCTTTTTTGAAGCCGTTGGAGAACGATTGCACCGATTGATAATGAAACCGTGCGGCAATTTGAGACACCGAGATGCGCTCCGTACGAAGCAACCATTTGGCTTCTTCCATTTTCTTGCGAATGATGTAAGAGCCGATGGTCTCGCCCATGCGTTCCTTGAACACATGCGCCAAATAGGTGTAGCTGTAACCGAGTTGCGCCGCCAATTCGCGAATGTCGTCGATGTCGCGGAAGTGACGGTCGACGTATTGCGTCACCGCAAACGCCGCATCGCCCGCCCGCACATCCATCGTTTGAGGAGAACGGGTTTCTTCAAACGAGCGATACGCTTCCATCACGATTTGCTCCACGTAAGAGCCGAGCATGATCGCGTGACCGACGTTTTGGTCGCGGCACTCTTCAAGCGCCCGCAAAAACAGCACCAGCAAGCGTTTGTCATAAAACGGCGTCGATCCGTTCCACGAACGGTAAAACCGTTCCACGCGCAGATCCGCGTTGTAACTTCCGACAAACACAAACCCCATGTAGCAAAAATGAAGCGGGGTGCCGCGGTCGGCGCGAATGCTGTGTTCTTGCCCGGGGCTGTTGATGAACACGCTGTTTTCTTCAACAGGATAGGAGCGACCGTCGCACACGACCGTGCCCTTGCCGGACACAATGTACGTCAGCTCAAACAGACGCTGAACGTGACTTTTCACCGTATAGCCCGCCTCACAACACAATTCACCGAGTTGGTAAAGCTCCACAAATTGAAATCGGAGAGGATCGGAGAAGAAGCTGTGATCATCTTCGTACCGTTTGCCGAAATTCAGTTGATTCGCCATACTTTACGCTGCCTTTCTTGCATATTTTTCAGGCAAAAAACGCAGTTTCCCTATAAATAGAGACAATTAGACAAGCTATCATAAGCATATGATATACGTATTTGCCATTTTGTACAATATGCAAATTTGTTCAATATGTTAATCAAATGTGTTCTGTGGATGAAGATTTTGCAATTTTTCGCACATCAATGTGCGCTTTTACTATAATCTATACAGAGTTTTTGTGATATATGCCAATTTTTATTTCGAGGCGTTCAAGCAAGATTCACAAAACCGCCGCATTCCTTTGGTCGATTTTACCATTTCCGCCGCCGAAAGCGCGCTCCCGCATGTCTTACACGACGTTTGCAGAATTTCGCTTGTTTGTTATTCTATTATACCATTTCTCTGCAAAAATTACAAGAGAAAACCGAAAAATTGCCCATTTATTTTACATAATTCACAAATTGTGGCGATTTTTGAAAACCAATGCACAAAACCACAAAATATGGTGGGTAATCGCACAAAACAGCGGGTTTTACCACCCACACCGTCAGATTTTGCGAAACGGCGGTGATTTTTGCAGGATGCGCACCGCAAGCCTCCCCTTGAAGCAAGGGGAGGTGGATTTTTGCGAAGCAAAAAGGCGGAAGGGATTTATCGCCGAACGCGACCGCACCTCCCCTTCGTCCGATTGGTGCGTGTTCGCAGACCGCCCTCTCCGTCAAAACCTGCGGTTTTGACACCTCTCCCAAAGGGGAGAGGCAAGAGGATTGTTCGCCACCGCAAGTTTGCGGCATCCTTTTGCCTCCCTTGCCTAAAGGGAGGGGGACCGCGCGTATGCGCGGTGGAGGGATTCCGTCGCGCCATGCGCGACACCTTTTCACTCTTCACTCTTCACTGCCTTTAAAACGCCCTCTCCGTCAAAACCTGCGGTTTTGACACCTCTCCCAAAGGGAGAGGCAAGCGGCTCTCACGTTACATCAAACGCAAAAAAACGGCGCAACGCCCGTATGGGCATTGCACCGTTTCGATAGGTACTTATTTCGCAAAGTCGACCGCGCGGCTTTCGCGGATGAGGTTGACTTTGATTTGACCGGGATAATCCATGTTTTCCTCGATCTTTTTGGCGATGTCGCGCGCGAGAAGCGTCATTTGATCGTCGCCGACGACCTCGGGCTTCACGATGATGCGCACTTCGCGACCCGCTTGGATGGCGAACGAGCGATCCACGCCGTTGAACTCGTTGGCGATCTCTTCGAGCTTCTCAAGACGCTTGATATAGTTCTCGAGATTCTCGCGACGAGCGCCGGGACGAGCCGCGGAAATGGCATCCGCCGCTTGCACGAGACAAGCCACGACCGTTTGCGCTTCCACATCGCCGTGGTGCGCTTGGATCGCGTGAATGACGGCTTCGTTCTCTTTGTACTTACGCGCCACATCGACACCGATCTCGACGTGAGAGCCTTCCACCTCGTGGTCGATCGCCTTGCCGATGTCATGCAACAAGCCGGCACGGCGCGCCACAACGGGATCGATGCCCAGTTCGCTGGCCATGATGCCCGAGAGGAACGCAACTTCCATCGCATGGTCGAGCACGTTTTGACCGTAGCTCGTGCGATAATGCAAACGACCGAGCAAGCGCATGATCTCGGGATGGATACCGCGCAGACCCGTTTCCAAAACGGCACGTTCGCCTTCGGATTTGATGGTTTGTTCGACCTCGCGGCGCGCTTTTTCCACCATTTCCTCGATGCGGGCGGGGTGGATGCGGCCGTCGGAGATCAAGCGCTCGATCGCGATGCGCGCGATTTCGCGGCGAACGGGATCAAAGCAAGACAGCGTGATCGCTTCGGGCGTGTCGTCGATGATGAGATCGACGCCCGTGAGCGTTTCGATGGTACGAATGTTGCGGCCTTCGCGACCGATGATGCGACCTTTCATCTCGTCACTCGGCAGCGGCACGACCGACACCGTCGCCTCGGCGACTTGATCGGCGGCAACGCGCTGAATGGCTTGCGAGATGAGGGCGCGCGCGCGGGCATCCGCTTCTTCTTTCAGTTGCGTTTCGATTTCGTTGATGCAACGCGCTTTTTCGTGGGTGAGTTCCTCGGTCAAGCTGTTAAGCAAATATTCCTTCGCTTGCTCGGCGGTGTAGCCGGAAATGCGTTCAAGCATTTCAAACTGACCTTTTTTGAGGGCTTCCACGTCTTCCAGACGAGCTTCGATCTCCTTTTGCTTCTTGGCGATCTGCTCCTCTTTCTTTTCGTAGTTTTCGATCTTGCGATCGAGGGTTTCTTCTTTTTGTTGCAGTCGATTTTCCTGACGTTGCAATTCCTTGCGGCGTTCTTTGTTCTCGCGCTCGGATTCGGTACGCAGGCGGTGGATCTCGTCTTTCGCCTCGAGAAGGACTTCCTTCTTGCGACGAGAGGCGGCATCGTTGGCTTCCTTGCGAATGCGCTCCGCTTCCGCTTCCGCAGAACCGATCACCGCTTCCGCTTCGCGACGGCGGTGTTCGATGCCTTTCTTAAAGGCCACGCTCCACGCAATGACAGCCGCGACCGCAGCACCCACGACCAGAGCCGCAACGCCGATGCCGACAGCAACCCAAATGGATACGTCCATTTTTGCACCTCCTAAACAATTTGTGTGTTTCGGGGGTGTTAACCTGTTCAATTGTAAATGCAAATTGCACGAAAAACATCCGTCGGTGAGCCGCTCGAATACATAACAGGCGAGAATCCCTCGCCAAAGCGGTCTTTTTGGGTCGCAAGGTGCCGCGCACGGGACCTTGCCGTATCCACCGAAGACGTCAAGCATACAGAGAGCTTTACGCGACCGTTTCGGCTGAACGGTTAACGCTCCCCTTTTTCAAGTAAACTTGAGAAAGAATTCGTTCAAGGCGAGACAGCGGCGGTGCGTTTTGTGTCGCTCTACACAAAAGCCCACTTTAATCTCCACTATACTATATAACTTTTTACTACTTCCTGTCAAGTCTTTTGTATACTTCTTTGGGATATTTTTATAAAAATTCGGTATTTTCGCCGTATATCCGCGACGGTCGCCGAAAGGCGACCGTTGCCGCAAGATCGTCACCAAACAAAAAGCCTCGGACTTTACAGACTGATCGTTAACGGAGAAAACTCTTAAATTGACGTAGGGCGGGCAGACTCCCCTTCGGGGAAGGGGAGATGTCGGCAAAGCCGACAGAGGGGACCGCCGCCGTAGCGGGTGGATT
>JAZTZV010000109.1:0-6582 GCA_045637645.1 Acutalibacteraceae bacterium
ACCGGCACGGGATTTTTTTGTTTGCGCATTGTCACAGACTTTCGGCAATATTACGGCAACCGCGATCATCCGATCTCCACATCCGCGACGACGGGGAGATGGTCGGAGACTTCGCAGACGGTGCTGTTGTAAATGGTTTCATAGCGCAGGGGCGTGACCTCACCTTTGAAGAAGATGTGGTCGCGCGAGCCTTGACCGCTGGTGACGATGCCGCCGAAGTCGCCGTGGAGATAGGAGTCGATGTCTTTTTCAAGCTCGACACCCTCGACGTATTTCGAATCGGTGTAGCCGTCGTCGATCGACATCGCATAGGCGTCGCTGGTTTCGATCGCGTTGAAATCGCCGACGCTTAAAAGCGGCAAGCCTTTTTCTTCGTACAAGCGGCGCGCAATTTCAAGATATTGCTCGGTGTGCTTCTCACATTCCGCTTTGCGGGAATCGGGGTGGGTGTTGGTGATGAGAAATTGTTTGCCGTTTTTCGCTTCAAACACCGCCCACGACACCACGCGGATGTTGGAATTCGGGTCGAGGTCTTCGATGCCGCTTTCAATGAGCGTGAGCGTTTCGGTGTTGTAGAAAAACATGGTCATGCAATCTCTTCCGCCGATGACCGATGAATTCGAGAGCTTATCGCAAACGGCGGCATAGGGGGCGGGAAGTGTCGCAAATTCGGTTTGCCACGCGGTGCAAGCTTCTTGCAAGCCGATGACATCGGGCATTTGCTTTGTCAGTGTCTCGAAAAACGGCTCGACGCGCATGTCGGCGGGCGGACCGCCCCATGCGGGATTGAGAATGTTCCACGACATCACGCGGATTTTGGCGGGTTCTTTCGGTGCCGAAGCGCATCCGGTGAACAACAAAGCCAACGCTGAAAGTATGCTGAGTATACGTTTCATAGAGTTTACCTCCCAATCGTTTTTTTTAGTATACCATACGTGTATATCGCTTGACAAGTGGGGGGAAAGTGATATACTGAAAACAAGAAAGGAAGTGGCATGAATGAAACGAGTGTTGTGCTTGATGTTGTGCGCGGCAATGTTGCTGACCATGAGCGGTTGCTGTGTAACCGCCTTGCTGACCGAGGAGAAACCGATCGAAAAAGTGTCGGTCGACGAGCCTCTTGCCGTGTTTGAGATTCGCGACGAAAGCGGTAAGGTGTGGTTGACGGGGGAAGATCTGGCAACGGCGGGTGCCGGCTGGTCGCCGGATGATGTCACAGGGGAGTACTATCCTGCGGTGACGGTGACGTTTACTCAACGCGGTGCGTCGTTGTTTTTTCAGGCTACACGCGAGAATGTGGGGCGCACCTTGGAAATTTATGTAGATGGTGAACGGATTTCCGCGCCGACGGTGAATATGCCGATCGACGGCGGAACAACGATTCTTTCGGGTGGCGACATCGAAACGTTCGAGGATGCCCAAAGAATCGCCGATGCCATCAACCGCGCGATCGTGTATGAGGATGATTACACCCTGACAAAATAAAAACTGCCGTGTTAAGAAAAATTTACCATCCGTCCTCTTGGATCCCCTTGTGGGGAAGCCGGCGAGCCGTAAGGCGAGACTGAGCGGGTTTCAGCACAAATGCATTGCATTTGTGCTGTTTTTTTTGCCCTCTCCGTCACTCGCTCAACGCTCGTGCCACCTCTCCCAAAGGGAGAGGCAAGTGGGGGTGCGCAAATTCTTCTTAATACGGCAGTTTTATGTTAACGTGTCTATCAGCGGTATTTCTCTGCTTGCAGGTTGAACATTTCGGCATATTTGCCGTTTTGCTGCATCAGTTCGTCGTGCGAGCCGCGTTCGATCACTTGCCCGTTTTCCAGCATGAAGATGGTGTCCGCCATGCGAGTGGTGGACAAGCGGTGCGAGATAAAAATCACGGTTTTGTCGGCGGCAAGCTCGCGAATGGTTTCGTTGAGGCGGTATTCGGCGATCGGGTCGAGTGCCGAGGACGGCTCGTCGAGGATGAGCACCTGCGCGTTGCTGTACAGCACGCGCGCAATCGCGATCTTTTGTGCTTCGCCGCCCGACAGATTGATACCGCTGTCGTCAAACTCTTTGGTCAGCGGCGTGTGGATGCCGAGAGGGAGCTTTTGAAGCATCTCGTCAAAACCGACTTTATGAAGCACGTCAAGCACGCGCGCTTCATCGATTTCTTCACCCATGGTGACGTTTTCGGCGAGCGTTGCGGCGATGATTTGATAATCTTGGAACAGCACCGCCACGCGCGCACGATAATCCGCAAGCGGGTAGTCGGCAAGCGTACCGTCGCCGTAGCGAATGTCGCCGCTCGTCGGGTCATACAACCGCATCAACAATTTCACGAGCGTCGATTTGCCCGCGCCGTTGTAACCGACAAGCGCGACCTTTGAGCCGTGCGGAATCGTCAGCGACACACCGCAAAGCGTGTCTTCGTCTGTGTTGGGATAGGCAAAATACACGTCGGACAGTGAGAGCGTGCCTTCGGTCGGAATCTCATGTTTGCCGTTGTCGGGCAGATGGTTTTCGGATTCCAAGAAGGTGCGAATCTTGCCGATGTACATCGCGTGCTGTTGAAACTCGGGAAGCAAATTGGTCATCCACGTCAAGTCATATTGCAGATTACTGACCGAACGATACAGCGCATACAGTTCACTGTATGCGAGTGAGTTCGTTACGAGCGTTTGATACAACAAATAGGTCATATACGCGCAGTCAAAGGGGATGACGTCCCAGAAAATGTTGCGCAGATAACGCAGGAAGAACAGGGGACGCGCGTGCTTTTTGGTGGCGGCTTTTTCGAGTTCCTCCGATTCGTCGAAGTCGTCATACAGCATGTCGTTCATCTCGCCCATGCGCAGGTCTTTGGCATAATCCGCGAGATAGAACACGCGCTTGATGTATTCCGCGCGACGGGAATGGGGGATGCGTTCCTCTTCACGTATCATCATGCGTTTGTTGCTCATAAGGCCGAGAAGCACGGTGACGAGAAGGGTTACACCGAGGAAAATAAGACCGACGGGGTCGGTCGAAACGACATAACCGCCCATGACGAAAATCACGGCGACAGTGGAACAAAGCGTGCAAAACGAGTTGAGTGCCGCGAACATGTGAGGCGGCGCTTCCTGCATCGCCCACACGAAATCGTTGTAAAACGTCGGGTCGTCATATTTCGCCATGTCCATGTCGGCGGCTTTTTTGTACAGCGTCAAACGGATCTCTTTGTTGATTTTTTCTTCCCATTTTGCCATCACCTTGGTTTCCATCCATGAGGAGAACAGCATATTGAAGATCACGACTGCGGTCACGGGAAGGAACATCGGAAAAATGTCCGTGAACGGGCGTCCTTCTTCGACAATGCGGATGATATAGGCAATCAGAAAGGTTTTTTCAAAGAGCAAAATGACGCTCGAATCGATGGCGAAAAACACCTTGAAAAAGACGTAGGCTTTGCTGATGCGGAACATCCACGACAATGCAAACAAACTGTCGGACAACGTTTTGCGTGCGGTCGGTCGTTGATCCTTGGGAATGAGGGGGCGATATCTAGGCATCGACGCTCACCTCCGTTCCCGCGAGCAGATATGCCTCGGCTTGCTTGCGGAACATATCCGCATATTCGCCGTTTTCGGCGAGCAGCTTTTGGTGGGTGCCGTGTTCGATCAGCTTGCCGTTTGCCAGCATATAGACATGATCGGACAATGCCGCCGAGGAAAGGCGGTGCGAAATGATGACGGCGATCTTGCCTTTTTCGGGGTCACATTCGTCGCACAGCCGCATGATGGTTTCGTACATGGTGTATTCGGCGATCGGGTCGAGTGCCGAGGACGGCTCATCGAGGATGACGACGGGGCTGGCTTTCGCGAACGCGCGCGAGACGGCAATTTTTTGTTGTTCGCCGCCCGACAGCACCGCGCCTTTTTCGTCAAACTCACGCGTCAAACGTGTGTCAACGCCGTGCTCGAGGGTTTCGATTTTGGGCATCACGCCGCTTTCCTTGAGCGCGGCGATCGCCGCCTCGCGGTTGTCTTCCGACACGCGCGACAGCATCACGTTCTCAAGAACCGATGCCGAGAACATCGCGAAATCTTGGAACGCCGCGCCGATGAGCATGCGGTATTCGTGCACGTCATATTCGCGAATATCGATACCGTTTAAGAGAATGACACCGTCGGTCGGGTCGTATAACCGCATGATCAGCTTGACGAGCGTGGATTTGCCGCTGCCGTTAAAGCCGACGATCGCGACTTTTTCGCCGCTTTTGAGGGTCATGTTGACGTGCGAGAGCGCGTCACGCTTTTGTCCGACATAGCGGAAGCTGACTTCGCGCAGTTCAATGGTTTGCACGGGAAGCGTGACCGACAAACCGCCTTGGTCTTCGGGAATGTGCGGTTCATATTCCAAAAAGGTTTTGAGATTTTGCACGAAAAGACAATTTTTGTTGAGATCGGTCGCCATGGTGGTGACATAGCGGATCATTGTGCCCGCGCTCATGATCGCCGAGGACAGCACGACAAAATCGCCCAGCGGGATCACTTTATGGATGATGGTCATATATGCCACGACAAGCAACATACCTTCGAACGCGAGGGGATAGAGGATCATGTTGCGCACGCGCGACCAAAAGACAATTTTTTTCGAGGTATCGTCAATGTTTTGGCAAGCACCGTTGTATGCGGTGTTGTATGTACGGTCGAGCAGGGAGAACAGCGACGTCAAGCGCATCTCGCCCGCATATTTTTGCAAAAATGCGGTGCGGTTCACGTAATCGTAGCGACGCTGAAACGGAATGCGGTTTTGCTCGCGCTCGAAGAACAGGCGGTTGACGATCGGGCCGAACAGCCAGTTGCCCAGAAGCGGCAGCATCACAAACAGAATCGACCACCACGCCATGGAAACCATGGTGCTGACGGTGAAAATTGCCGACACAGAAAACGCGAGACAAACGCTGATTTGTTGCACGATTTGGACGGCGCGGTCGCCTGTTTCGTTTGCCGCTTTGGTGTACGTGCTGTAAAACTCCGGTGTCTCATAGCAGGAGATGTCGACGTTGGCGGCTTTGTGGAACAACATGCGGTTGAGTGCGTATCGCAGGCGAATGCGGGAGAGAGGCGCATGTACCTCGCGGAACCATTCTTGGAATGCCACGAGCAAACATTCGATGATCGCCACGATCCAAACGAACGAAGCCGCTTCTTGGAATGTGCGGTCGATGCCGGTGTCGCCGAACAGATAGCGCATAAAAACGACGGAGAAGAACGCCCAGAAAAAGGCGTTGATGGTGGTTGTCAGGATCGTGCCGATGACATAAAACGGCTCGTGTTTCCAAATGATTCCGAACATGTAGCGCAGGTTGCGCATCACGGAAATTTTTTCCTTTTTGGGTTTCGGGGTTTTCGCCACGGCGTTTCACATCCTTTCTTTGCAGAGTCAAAAACAAAACATCTGTAAAGAAGAGATACAGATGCTTTGTGTGGAGGTTTTATTTCAATTCGACGATCGTCACGCCGCTTTCCCCTTCGCCGAAGGTGCCAAGGCGGAACGATTTGACCGACGGATGACGGCGCAAATGCTGTTGCACCGCGGCGCGAAGCACACCCGTGCCTTTGCCGTGGATGACGGTGATTTGCGGCAAGCCTGCCATGACGGCGTTGTCGATGAAACGGTCGACTTCGAGAAGTCCTTCGTCGGATGCCATGCCGCGCAAATCAAGATCGGTTTCGGCACTGCGCTCGGCGCGTGAGGTGGTTTGCGATTTGACCGAACCGCGCGGTGCTTGCGCAGGCTTTTGCTCGATCAAACGCAGATTCGATTGCGGCACGCGCGTGCGGATGATGCCCGCTTGCACCTCGACTTGACCGCTTTTGTCGGGAAGCGACAGCACGGTAGCTTTTTTATCGATATCAAAAATCAACACATCGTCGCCGACTTTGAGCGGGCGCGGCAAACGATAGCCGCTGTTTTGCGGCGCTTTTTGCACGGGGTCGTGGGCTTCGTCAAGTGCCTTGAGCTTTTGACGCAAATCGGTTTTGGCGGATTGCGCCGCCGATGCACCCTGACGGCTTTGCTTGCGCATCGCTTCGAGTTCTTCGAGAAGCTGTTCCGCTTCGTAACGCGCTTTTTCGGTGATGCGCGATGCGGTGGCGCGAGCATCGTCAAGAAGCTTGTCTTGCTCCATACGCATTTTCGCGAGTTGTTCGCGCGTTTTGCGCCCTTCGTCTTCGGCTTCGCGACGTTTGTCGCGCGCTTGGCGCAATTCGTCTTCGAGTGCTTGGCGGCGTTCTTCGAGGCGCACCACCACGTCTTCAAGGCGGCGGTCATCGCCGCTGACGAGGGATTTGGCGCGGTCGATCACCGCTTCGTCAATGCCGAGTCTGCCGCAAATGGCAAACGCGTTCGAACGACCGGGTGTGCCGAGCATCAAGCGGTAGGTCGGGCGCAGGGATTGCACGTCAAATTCGCAACTGCCGTTTTCGACGCCTTTGGTTTCGATGTCATACGCTTTCATTTCGGCATAATGCGTCGTCGCCGCCACGCGCGCGCCCTGCGCACGCAACCGCTCCACGATCGCGGTCGCCAGTGCCAAGTCGCATCGTAGCCATG
>JAZTZV010000110.1:0-21180 GCA_045637645.1 Acutalibacteraceae bacterium
GTAAAAAATGGCTCAAGCTGTTCTTGGCTCCCTCTGACGAGGGCAGATTTCCCCGCTAACGGGGAAAATGTCCGCTTTGCGGACAAAAGGGGCGCGGGCTCGGCAGAGCTGTCGAGCGAATGCGAGACTGAGGGAGAGAAAAACTTTGACTACCCCTCCGTCTTTCGGCTACGCCGAAATCCACCTCCCCTGACAAGGGGAGGCAAGGATTCGCTTCGCTTCTTATTCTTCCCCCGGTAGAACCGGGGGTTTATTTCCACACCTAAAGGCACCAATCTAAAAAGCCTCCCCATGGGGAGGCTTTTGTTACAATCGTTTCGCCAAAAACAGCGCGCCGTCGACGTTTTCGCATTTGTCGGGAAGCACCGTGCATTTCGGGAAACGTTCCACCATTTTTTGCATGAACAAGTCGCGGGTGATGTCCACTTTTGTCAAAATCGAACCCGTCATGCCGACGGTGAACACGGGATACATCCCGATTTGACGCGCCGCGGCGGCAACCAATTCAACAAGTTCTTCCATGCCGCGATCGATGACCTCCACAGCGAGCGGATCGTTTTCCTTCGCCGCTTTGTACACCAGCGGAAAATATGCCGCGATGGATTGCGGATTGGGCGAGCGGTAGATCTCACTGACGAGTTCCTCGTAGGTGTTGACGCCGAAATCCTTCATCAATTCGTCGAGAAGCAACGCGCCTTGGCTTGCGCGCTTATCAATCGTGCGGCACACGGTTTCCATCGCGTCGCGCACCATGCTGTATCCACTGCCCTCATCGGAGAACAGGTAGCCCCAGCCGCCGACGCGGCACACCTCGCCCGTTTCGCTTTTGCCCCAGCAAATCGAGCCCGTTCCCGACGCGATCACAACACCCGCGCTGTCGCCGAGCGTTGCATACAGCGACGCATAGCCGTCGTTGACAGCAAGCACCTTGTCGGAATCGGTCGCTTCGCGCAGGATGCGGTCGAAAAACGCATAGTCAGCGGCAGTGTCCGCCCCCGCGGCACCCATGCAGATGCCACCGAAGACGCCACCTTCGGGCATCGCGGCAAGTGCTTTGTCGATCATCGATTTGAGCAAGGCTTTGGCGGATTCGGGCGTCACCGTATACGGATTGGTACCGCCTCCCATCTGCTCATACAGCACCGTGCCGTTTTCGTCGGTCATGCGAAGCAAGGTCTTGCTCCCGCCGCCGTCGATACCGATATAACACATCATATGTTTGCCCCCAATTTTTTAAGCGCCGATTTTACGTGGTAATCGCATTCCTTCAACACGCGGGATGCGGTTTCTTCATCAGCACCTGTAAGTTCGATAAGCATTTGCTCACAGCGCACCACCATTTTTTCGTTGATGGCGGTGATCTCGACCATCTTGTTACGATAAACCTTGCCCAGTCGGATCATCACAGCGGTCGACAGCATATTCAGCGTCAGCTTTTGCGTCGTGCCGGCTTTCATGCGAGTCGAGCCTTGGATCGCTTCCGCACCCGTGTGAATGACGGCGGTGATGTCCGCCGCGGATTCCAATACCGAGTCGTCCACGTTCACGATCGCGCCCGCGAACGCGCCGCATTCTTTGGCGTAAAGCAACGCTTCATGCGCATACGGCGTTCTGCCCGATGCGGTGATGCCGATGACGGCATCTTTGTCACAAAGACCTTCCGCCGCAAGATCCGCGCGCGCGCCCGCGCGGTCGTCTTCGTCGCCGAGGCGCGCGTCGGGAAGCGTATCATAGCCGCCCGGCACCAACGCTTTGACAAGCGACGGATCCACGCCGTATGTAGCGGGAATTTCAGAAGCATCCAGCACCGCGACACGGCCGCTTGTGCCCGCTCCCGCATAAAACAGGCGACCGCCGTTTTGCAAACGGCGCGCAACCTCATCCGCCATCGCGGCGATCGCGGGAAGCGTCTCGCCCATCGCTTCCACGGCGCGGCGATCCTCTTCGTGAATCATGCGGATGGCTTCGAGGGTGTCCACCGTGTCGATATTGACCGTGCGGGGGTTGTTTTGCTCGGTCGAAAGTAATTTAATGTTATCAGCCATATCGATTCCTCTCCTTCGAGGTGTCACTTTTTTCGATCTCGCAGTGCGCGGAAAAAGGTGCGCAATTCGTCGGCACACGCCTCTTCGCACACGCCGCAGTCGCACGCGGGTTTGTGGTTATACGGAATGTCGAACAAGTTGACGAGCGAACCGCAAGAACCCGCTTTCGGATCGGACGCGCCAAACACCACGCGGTCGATGCGCGCGTTGATGATCGCGCCCGCACACATCGGACAGGGTTCCAGCGTCACATATAAGGTGCAACCCGACAAACGCCAGCCACCGAGCGTTTTGCACGCGTCGTCGATCGCTTCGATCTCGGCGTGCGAGAGTGCATGCTTGATCGCTTCGCGTCGGTTGCGTCCGCGCCCGACGATCGCGCCGTCTGCATTCCGCACGACAACCGCCCCGACGGGAACTTCCCCCTCCGACGCCGCGTCTTTGGCGAGCGCAAGCGCTTCCGACATATACTGTTCGTCTGTCATGTATGCCACCTTCTTTTTCAGTCCGTGGACTCTGTAATCATTTATTATTCTTTAAAAACACGTCATTCTTCGACTGCGCGCACGCGACAAGCGTGTGCGTTTTGCCATCCGTCCGCGAAGCGGACTCCTTACTTCTTCACTCTTCACTTTTCACTCTTCACTGCCCTTGATCCGTCCGTCCTTCATCGCGACCGTGCGCTGTGCCGCCGCCGCAACAGAGGGATCGTGTGTGATCAGCACAACGGTGTGACCGTCTTTGTGAAGATCGCGAAGCAGTTGCATCACAACGCGTCCCGATTCGCTGTCGAGATTGCCCGTCGGTTCATCCGCCAAAATCAGCGGCGGATGCGCCGCAATGGCGCGCGCGATTGCCACACGCTGTTGCTGACCGCCCGACAACTCGTTCGGACGATGATGCATCCGTTCCTGCAAGCCGACACGCGCAAGGCTTTCCGTTGCGAGACGTCGCCGCGTCTGCGGCGACAGTCCGCGATAGCCAAGCGGCAATTCCACGTTTTCAAGCGCCGTCAGTTCGGGAAGCAAATGAAACTTTTGAAACACAAAGCCGATGCGCTGTCCGCGCACCTCCGACAGCTCGCGTGCGCTCAAATGCGACACGTCGCGCCCGTCAAAATCATACCGCCCGCTCGTCGGCGAATCCAAACACCCCATGATGTTCATCAGCGTCGATTTTCCCGAACCCGATTGTCCGATGATGGCAAGCCATTCGCCTCGCTCCACCTCAAGCGTCACACGGTCAAGCGCGTTCACGCAAACCGTACCCGTGCGATATGTTTTTGTGATGTTTTCCAATGAAATCAGCGGCATCGTAAGTCCCCCTTTTTAACGGGAGTATACCCTTACGCCGCCGCTGATATTCTCACATTACCGTTATTACCATTCGATGTCGGTGAAGGCAGGATGCTTGGTGTCCTTTTCGGACAGGTTGATCTCCATGCCTTCGGGGATCGGCCATTCGATGCCGATGGTGGGATCGTTCCACATCATGCCGACTTCCGAGCCGGGTGCGTAATAATCGTCCACTTTGTAGCAGAATTCCGCTTCTTCGGACAGCACGAGGAAGCCGTGCGCGAAATATTTCGGGATGAAGAACTGCTTTTTGTTTTCTGCGGACAGATACACACCGACGTATTTGCCGAAGGTGGGACTGCCTTTGCGCAGGTCGACGGCCACGTCATAGACCTCGCCCTTCACGACGCGCACCAACTTCGCTTGCGTATGCTCGCGTTGGAAGTGCATGCCGCGCAGCACGCCGTAGGTCGACGACGATTGATTGTCCTGCACGAATTTGGCGTCAATGCCGCCTTCGATGAAGTCCTTTTCCACATAGGTTTCCATGAAATAGCCGCGGTTATCACCGAAAACTTTCGGGGTAACGATCACGACACCGTCAATGGCGGTTTTTTCGAAAATAAAGTTGCCCATGACTCAAGGCTTCCTTTCGTTCTTATTTATTGGCGTACATGTTCTCGTAGTACTTTTGATACGCACCGCTGGTGACGTTCTCGACCCACTCTTTGTTGTCGAGGTACCACTTCATGGTCTTGACAATGCCTTCCTCAAACGGCGTCTCGGGATACCAACCGAGGGCGTCTTTGATCTTTTGGGGATCGATGCCGTAGCGGCGGTCATGACCCTTGCGGTCGGTGACGTAGGTGATCATATGCTCGCCGACGGTTTCGTCGACGTTCTCTTTGATGAAGTTGATGATGGTCTTGACGATGAAGATGTTCGGGCGCTCGTTGTGACCGCCGACGTTGTACACTTCGCCGAGGACGCCGTCACGCACGACCATGTCGATCGCTTTGCAGTGATCGTCCACATACAGCCAGTCGCGCACTTGCATGCCGTCGCCGTAGACAGGCAGGTTCTTGTGGTTGATGGTGTTGTTCATGATCAGCGGGATGAGCTTCTCGGGGAATTGGTAAGGACCGTAGTTGTTCGAGCAACGAGTGATGTTCACGGGGAACTTGTAGGTGTCGCCGTACGCCTTAACAAACAGGTCGGCAGACGCCTTCGAGCTCGAATACGGGGAGTGCGGGTCAAGCGGCGTGGTCTCCATGAAGTAGCCCGTCTCGCCCAGCGAGCCGTACACCTCGTCGGTGGAGACTTGCAGGTATTTCACGCCCTCTTTGTACTCGTCGTCGCCGATTTGCCACGCCTTCTTGGCGTTGTTGAGCAGGTTCACGGTGCCGAGCACGTTGGTGCGCACGAAGATCTCAGGATCCGCGATCGAGCGGTCGACGTGGCTTTCCGCCGCGAAGTTCACGACGTAATCCACGTCGTATTTTGCGAAGATGTCGGCAATCGCTTTGTCGTCGCAGATATCCGCTTGCACGAAGGTGTAGCGGGGATTGTTCTCAACGGATTTGAGGTTTTCGAGGTTGCCCGCGTAAGTAAGCTTGTCGACGTTGATGATAAACACGTCGTCATACTTATTCAGCATGTAGAGCACAAAGTTGGAGCCGATGAAGCCGGCGCCGCCGGTCACGAGATACGTTTTCATTGTTCAAGTCCTCCCAATTTTTCAAGATACATATCAAGCGCTTCTTCCCACGGACGCATTTCGTTGCCGACCGTGCAAGCAAGCGACAGATTGTTGAGCGAAGAGTACGCCGGACGCGGCGTTTTCGAGGGGTATTCAGCGGTGGTGCAGGGGTTGACCTTGCAGGCCTTGCCGCCCTTGTCCATGATGCGGCACGCGAAATCGTACCAACTGCACTCGCCTTCGTTGGTGCAATGATACACGCCGTATTCCTCCGTCAACGCCAGTTTCAAGAGGTGGTAAGCAAGGTCGTTTGCCGAGGTGGGATTGCCGCGTTGATCGGCAACCACGCTGATCTCCTCTTTGTTGTCGCCGAGCCACAGCATCGTTTTGACAAAGTTTTTGCCGACATAGCCGTAGAGCCACGCGGTGCGCACCACAAAGGCACGCTGACAAAAACTGAGCACATATTCCTCGCCGAGGCGCTTCGACTTGCCGTAGACCGTGTTCGGTGCGGTTTGATCCCACTCGCAATACGGCACGGTGCCGTTGCCCGCGAAGACGTAGTCGGTGGACACATGGATCAGTTTCGCGCCGACGGCATTCGCCGCCACGCCGAGGTTGCGCGGGCCGATGGCGTTGACCTTCATCGCGACGTCAAACATCGTTTCGCAACCGTCCACGTTGGTCATCGCGGCGCAGTTGATAATCACATCGGGTCGCTCGGCGGTAACCATGGCATTGACCGCCGCGGCATCGGTGATATCGAGTTCGTCAACGTCCACGCCGACGACTTGCACATCGCCGTACGCCGCGTCGATCGCACCGATCTCCGCGCGCCCGTCTTTCAGAATGGTCAGCAGTTCGTTGCCGAGCTGACCCTTCGAACCGGTAATCAGAATTTTCATCAGTAGAGATACTTCCCTTCCGCGACATTCTTCAAATGCTGACCGTAGGGGGATTTGCCGTAGGCATTCGCCGATTCCATCAGCTTCTCCTTATCGATCCAGCCGTTCTTATACGCGATTTCTTCGATCGCGGCAATTTGCACACCTTGTTGGCCTTCCACGATGCGCACAAATTGCGTCGCGTCCGCGAGCGATTCCATCGTGCCGGTGTCAAGCCACGCATATCCGCGACCGAGGGTGACGACGTTCAAGGTGCCGTCCTCAAGATACATGCGGTTGAGGTCGGTGATTTCAAGCTCGCCGCGCGGCGAGGGCTTGACCTCTTTGGCAAGCGCGGTGACACGCTTGTCGTAGAAATACAGACCCGTCACGCAATAATTCGATTTCGGGTTTTGGGGTTTCTCTTCGATGGAGATGGCTTTGCCGTTCTCGTCGAATTCCACGACACCGAAACGCTCGGGATCGTCGACATAATAGCCAAACACCGTCGCGCCTTCTTCGCGCGCCGCCGCGGCTTTCAAATGCTTGCTCAGGCCGCTTCCGTAGAAGATGTTGTCGCCCAGCACCATCGCGCAGCTGTCGCCGTCGATGAACTCCTCACCGATGAGGAACGCCTGCGCCAGACCGTCGGGCGAGGGTTGCTCCGCATAGGAGAGGTTGATGCCGAAACGCGAGCCGTCGCCCAGCAGTTTTTTGAAATTGGGCAGGTCGGTCGGGGTGGAGATGATGAGGATGTCACGAATGCCCGCGAGCATCAGCGTCGACAGCGGATAATAAATCATCGGCTTGTCATACACCGGCAACAATTGCTTGGATGTGACCATCGTCAAGGGGTAGAGTCGTGTGCCGGAACCGCCGGCGAGAACGATACCTTTCATGTCTTACTCCTCCGTTTCGAGAGAATATCTTACACTTCATTTGGACAGCGCAATTTTGATGCGCCGCCGTATGATCACCGCCTCGGCATACAGTCGCGCTTTGAACGACTTGCCGCAAAAGCGACGAAAATCCTGTTTAAAAATCGCCAAACGGCGTTTTGCCGCACGTTTGTTGCCGCGTTCGTTGGCGGCAAACGCTTGCTTGAGCGTTTGCTTGGTGACCGCCACGCGGACGTGTTGTTCCTTCATATCGCGCAAAAACGCGTGATCGATGTAATCGAGAAAATACGCCTCGTCATACGCATACTCTTCGAAAAGCGTCAAATCGATCACCATGCCCGAGTTGATGGCGGTGAACGTTTCGGGAGTCAACTCCTCGGGTGCGGACACACGCGTTACGTGCAGTCCGTCGATGCGGCACGGGGAGAGCAAACCTTGCTCGTCCGTCACGCGCGGCACAAAAATTTGCGCCTGCGGTGTTTGTTGAATGAAAGCCGCGGTGCTTGTGACAAAGTTTTCAGGCAAGGTGGTGTCATCGTCAAGAAGCAACACATGCGTCGCGTCGGTGTTTTCCTTGATCCACGCGATGCCGCGATTGTACGCTTTGGCGAGTCCCATGTTGCCGCCCATCGTCACATAGCCGAAGCCGCGGCGCGCACAGTATAACGCGTTGTCGTTTTCTTCGGTGCTGTTATCCATAACCAGCACATGCGCAAACGGGTCGCTTGACAGTCCTTCGCACGAGGGGGATTCCTCGCAACGGCGGTTATGTATCACAATGAGCGTCGCGATGCATACGTCCACGGTCGTCATCCTTTCTTGAGAAGTGCGCGGATCATGCCCACACGCGAGCGAAGCATCGATCCGAACGAACCGTGCGTCATCGCGGTAGCATTCTCACCGTGGCGGCGATAATTGAGTAAGGGTGCTTTCAGCAACACCGCACCGCCGTGTCGCTCAGCCTGCAGTCCGATCCATTGATCATGCATCGGAATCGAGGCGGGAAACGGCAAAATATAAGGCAGGAGTGCTCGCGAGAATGCGAGACAGCATCCGATATAGCTGTTTTTCCACAGGTTTTTGACAACGCCTGTGCGTGTGGCGCGAAGCGCAAAAAACGAATCATGTAAGACCGCGCCGTCCGCATCGGTCACGCGCGCGTCGTGCATCACAAGCGCGGCACCCGTTTGCGCGGCACGATCCAGCACCGCTTGCCGCTTATCGGGCATCCACACGTCGTCTTGGTCGGCGAGAAAGATCCACTCGCCCTTGCAAGCGGCGATCGCCGCTTCGAAATTTTTGACGACACCCTGCTTCGGGCCGTCCAGCACCTTCACGCGCGCATCTCGCGCCGCAAGCGCGTCAAGCCATTCACGCGTGCCGTCCGTCGAGCCGTCGTCGGACACAACAAGTTCGTCGCACGCTTCAAGTTGGCACAAAATCGAGTCGATTTGTTGCTCTATATGCGCGATGCCGTTAAACGATGCCATCGCTACGGAAACGTTCATGCTTGTTTCCTCCACTTGGCAAAATACAACCGCATCGAATGCAGGTGGATCTTCAAAAAGCGCGCGCTTTTGCCGCTCGCCTTTTCCCACGCGTGCGTCACCGCCGTGTGCGGCACAAGCATCAGCTTGCCGTGTGACGCGGCGCGACGCGAAATATCCGCGTCTTCCATGTACATGAAAAAGCGATCGTCAAAACCGCCCAGTTCACGAAACACGTCCGTGCGCCACAGCATAAAACAACCGGTGCAAAAGGTGATCGGAGTCGGGGCATCAAACGTTTCGTTGCGACGCGTGTATGCGTCGCGCCATGTTCGAAACACGCCGCCGAAGCGCTCGAGTTGACCGGCGAACATGTACCGCCGTTTCGGGAGCACGCGCGGCACCGCTTGCGGTGTGCCGTCTGCGTTCAAAATCATCGGTGTTGCGAGCACCGCTTGCGCGTCGCTCTCAAGATACGCCGTCAGTGCCGTCAGCACGTCGGAATCAAACACGATGTCGGGATTGACGACCGCGTGATACGCCGATGTCAGGAGCGGCAACACACGATTGTGCGCCGCGCCGAAGCCGCGGTTTTCCTCCATCTCGACAAGTACCACCTGCGGGTAACGCTCGCGCACCAAATCGCAGGTGTTATCGGTGGAGTGGTTATCCACCACATACACCGTCAAATCCACGCCTTTGGTCGCTTGAAACAAGCTGTCGAGCACCGTCGGAAGCTCGTTTGCGTTGTTGTAGGACACGATGCTGACCGATACCGCCTTCAACGCCGCCGCCTCCTTTGGAGTTTTAGGAAAAAGTCACAATATCCCTATCGTATATAGAATCAGTATAGCACAGTATCCCCCAAAATACAAGGGTTGTTCGCGTTGTTTTCCAAAAGTTTCATGCAAACTTGTTTAAAAACCCCTCTCCAAACACCTGCTCGGTTGTGACGATCATCACAAACGCCGTCGGATCGATTTCATGCACCAATGTTCGAAGCGGTACAAGCTGGGTGCGACTGATCGCGCACAGCAACACCGTCGTCTGTTCGCCCGAATAGCCGCCACGTGCTTGCACGACCGTGATGCCGCGCGACAGTCGCGACGTGACCGCCATACACAGCGCATCGGCGCGTCGACTCACCACAAGCAGCAGGCGTCCTTCCTCGCGTCCGTAGAGCATGTGATCGATCAACAGTGATGATACAAACACCTGCACCGCCGCATACAACGCCGCTTGCAGCTCCCAAAACACCACCGCCGACAGCGCGATCACCACCGCATCAACTGCCAAGATCAACCGCCCCATCGACAAATGCGGGCGGCTTTGCCGCAATAACCCCGCCGCGATGTCGCTTCCGCCCGTTCCCGCTCCGCGAAGCATGATGATCCCGATGCCGAAGCCCGACAGCAACCCGCCGCACAATGCCGCCAGCAACCGTTCGCCCTCAAACGGAGGCAACAGCGGCGCGCTGATATCCATGATCGCGGATGACAACACCACGACCGCCGCCGAGCGCAAGGCATACCCTTTCCCGAGACGCAAAAACGCCGCCGCCAACAGCGGCACATTCAACAGCAACACCGTCAACCCGACCGGTATTCCGCACAGCTCCTGCACGATAACCGCCAATCCCGCCGTGCCGCCCGGGGCAATATCGTGCGGCGCGGCAAACACCGACACCGACAACGCAAAGCAAATGCTCCCGAGACTATAACAAAGCGTGTCCGTGATCCACCGATTTTTCATTGTTTCATCACCCGCATTAGTATGCGCAAAACACATCGATGTATGTGTGAATCGCCGTGACGGATGAGGGGCTGTCGCGTGAAACACGACCTTAACAGAACGGATAAATCCGTTCTCTACGCAAAAAAAACACCGAAGCCATTCGCTTCGGTGCTTTTGATACACAGTTCGATTATCGGCGTTTGTAGCCGCACTCGCATTTGGTTTTGTCGTTTTCGACATATTCGCCGCAACCCTTGCAAAACCATTTATCGGGCGGGAAAGCCGCTTCACTCGGTTCGTCGTCAAGCTTGATCGTCGTCGTTATCGGCTTCTTGCACTCGGTAACGTTGATGAACACCTCACGACCGCAATGCTCGCAGCAATCGTCATCGTTGAGGTAGGTGGACTTGCCGCAGTATGGGCAAAATATTTTGCCGAGTTCCGCTTCGATCGCGATCGTTTCGGGTTTCGGCGCGGATTTTGTCGCAGGCTTCGGAGCAGACGTTTTGGGCGCAGGTGCTTTCGGCGCAGGGGCGGTCTTCGCCACTTGCGGTTCGTCGTCGCCGAGCAAATGACAGCGCATGTCGTGTGCGTCGTCGATCAATTGCGCGAAGCCGCACACGAGCGCATGCAACAACGTCAAGATGATCAGCATGATCGCCAACGGGATCAACGCCAACAGTATGTAGGAAACGGCCAAGAGGACGTCCTCAAAACCGCTGTTGATCGCGTTGAACAACAAGCCTAAGGCAAGCACAATATACCCGATTGTTTCCGATGCTACCAACAAGCCGTACAAGATGCCGGCGCAAGTACGAATCAGATTTCCGAGCGACTGCGTTTTCATGACGTTATTCCCCCATCGCGATGTTGAACAATTCTTGCACGCGAGCGATATCCCCGCTCAGATACACATAGCCGAACAGCGTTTCGAGTCCCGTTGCGCGGTGATATTCCTCGCTGTTGCGCGCGGTATGCGCGTTGCGACCGCGTTTGAACACGGCAGCTTCCTTCTCGGTGAGAATCGGCATCAAGCGCTCCATCGCCTCGGCTTGCGCCTCGGCGCGCACGAGCTTGACCGCTTCGCGATGCAATTCACGGGGCGGGCGGTTGGCAAGGCACACAAGACGCTCGCGCACGAGCATTTCATACACGCCGTCGCCGACAAACGCGAGCGCCAGCGGACTGACGGTGCGCACATCCACTTCTTTGGGGTATAAACGTTCCACGTAGCCTCACCTCAACGGATAAATTCAAATTCAAAGTCGTACAGGCTCACGGTGTCGCCTTCCTGCACACCTGCATCTTCCAGTGCCTTGATCACGCCCGAAGACACCAACACACGTTGGAAATATTGCAAGCTCTCGTAATCGTCGACGTCGATCGTGCGCAAAATCGGCAACAGCCAATCCGCGCGCACCTCGAACACATCGTCATACACCGAGATTTGCGGCACACGCTCATTCGCGAGTGCCTCAGGGTCGGGCAACACGATCGGATCGGGTTCGAACGCCTTGACAGGCGGCAACTCACGCAGCTTTTGCGCGCACGCAAAGACGATTTCCTGCGTGCCGTGCGCGATCGGTGCCATCATCGGGTAATACTCATAGCCGCGCTCTTTCATCGCCTGCGCAAATGCCTCGAGTTGTTCGTCGGTGGCAAGGTCGCATTTGTTGCCCGCCACAATCATCGGCAGAGCGGCAAGCGACTCGCTGAACTTCGCAAGCTCGTCGTTGATGGTGTCGAAATCCGCAAGCGGATCGCGACCTTCGCTTCCCGCGACATCGACCACATGAACGAGCAAACGGCAACGCTCCACGTGACGCAGGAACGCATGGCCCAAGCCGACACCCTCGCTCGCGCCTTCGATGACACCGGGGATGTCCGCCATGACGAACGATTCGCCCTCACCCACGCGCACCACGCCGAGAACGGGCGACAGCGTCGTGAAATGGTAATCGGCGATCACGGGTTTTGCTTCGCTGACAACCGACACCAGCGTCGATTTGCCGACGTTGGGGAAACCGATCAGACCCACGTCCGCAAGCAATTTGAGTTCCAAACGCACGCGGAATTGCTCACCCGGCACACCGGGTTTGGCAAAACGCGGCACTTGACGCGTCGGGGTGGCAAAATGGCTGTTGCCCCAGCCGCCGCGACCGCCCTTTGCGGCGATGAACGGCTCGTCCGACGACATATCCGCCATCAAGCGTCCGGTTTCGTCGTCGAAAATCAGCGTGCCGCGCGGCACCTTGAGGACGCAATCCTCGCCGTTTTTGCCAAAGCAACGCTTGCGGCCGCCTTGCTCGCCGTGACCCGCCGCGAACTTACGCTTATAGCGATAGTCGCTCAGCGTGTTGGCACCTTCGTCGACAACGAACACCACGTTGCCGCCTTTGCCGCCGTCGCCGCCGTCGGGACCGCCCGCCGCCACATATTTCTCGCGGTGGAACGACACGGCACCGTTGCCGCCGTTGCCCGCGCGAATCTCCACGATCGCTTTATCAATAAACATACCGATTGGCCTCCTTTACGAACCGTTTTTCGACATCCCCTTGCGTTTTTAAGAGGACCCGTGCTTACCAAAAATCCCCATCGGCGAACCGATGGGGATGAATGGAATCAAAGCAATTCTTATTGCTCCGTGTACACGCAAACGCGCTTGCGGTCTTTGCCCATGCGCTCGAAACGCACGATGCCGTCCGCCGTCGCAAACAGCGTGTCATCGGAACCGATGCCCACATTGGTACCCGGATGGATATGGGTGCCGCGTTGACGCACAAGGATGTTGCCCGCGAGGACAAATTGACCGTCGGCGCGCTTCACGCCAAGACGCTTGGACTCGGAATCGCGGCCGTTCTTGGTCGAGCCCATACCTTTCTTATGTGCAAACAGTTGCAGATTGATTTTCAACATAGGGTTCACACCTCCGTATTTTTTACAGTAATGATCTTCGGGTGGTCGGCGGCAAGAGCCTCCAGATGCAAGCGCAAGCCTTCCAAAAGAAGACGGCACTTGACGGCATCGTTGCGCCGTAAACGCAGAGTCATGAGTCCGTCGGCGGTTTCAAGCGCCAAGGGTTCGACCTCTGCGATGTCGGTGACGGCATTGACGGTGAGATACACCGCCGAGCTGACCGCCGCGCACAGCAAGCTGACGCCGCTGTCGTCGGGGGTATCGTGGCCGTTAACGGCAAAGCCGACGACCGTGTCATCCGACACGAAAAATTGACAGGTGATCATCGCTCGATTACGCGTTGATCGCTTCGATCTTCACCTTCGTGTACGGCTGACGATGACCGAGTTTACGTTGCTTACCCTTCTTGGGCTTGTAGGTAAAGACGGTGATCTTCTTCGCTTTGCCGTTTTTGAGGACTTTGGCTTCGACCGTTGCGCCCGCGACATACGGATCGCCCACAGTGATGGTCTCGTCGTTGCTCACCGCGATGACTTTGTCAAAAGTCACGGTGGTTTCCGCTTCGGCATCCAGTTTCTCGATGAACAGCTCGTCGCCGCTGGTCACTTTGTACTGCTTGCCGCCGGTTTCGATAATGGCGTACATACTTAGTTCCTACCTTTACATTAGACTCGCTGACAATGGGCGGAGCGTCGCTCACTTTCAAGCCCACTTCATGCGGCAACCGCAAGTATATCACACAAATGCGTGCTTGTCAACACTTTTATTGCGGTTTTTTCTTGGAGGTGACGGCGCGAACAACCATCAAGAATAGCAACATCACAATCATCGCGCCGAGTGAGACAAGCACGATCCAAACCCACGACGGAAGACCGTCGGAATCTTCATACAACGTTTTTTGCGTCGTGGCCTTGAACACCCACGACAGCGTCGACGCATCCGCGTTCGGGTCGCCCGCGTACGCGTAGCGGCAACGGAGCTTCACGGTGTAGATATGCTCCTCGCCGGGTGCCATCGAATCAAACGCGATTTTCAAGCCGCCCTCTTCGTCGTTGATGTGGGCATAGGTGTTGTCGAACAACACCTTGTCGCCTTCGGTCACAACCAGTTCGAGCTGGTTGAGATACGCCATCTTCGCTTCGTTTCCGTAGGGAAGCGTCACGCCGTCGAGCTCCATCGAGGCATTGTAGTTGCTGTCGTTGCGCACAATCAATGTGCCCTCGGTGTAATCCTCGCCCGCACGCAACACGGGATATTCCCAAAACGTGGGCGTTGTCGGCATTTCACTGATCATGCCGTAGGTTTCGCTCATTTGCAGGAAATAGACCTTCGAGAGCGTTTGCATGCTTTCGGGTTGCTCGGCAAACGCCGTCAGCGGCATCGACGCCAGCATCAGCGCACACAGCAGGATCGCTGCCAAACGTTTTACAGTCATGCTTGCTCCCCTCCTTCATCGCCTTGCTCTTGCTGAGCGGCTTTCATTTCCTGTTCTTCTTTTTCTTTTTGTTCTTCCGTCAAGAAACGCTCATGCTCTTCGCGACGTTTTTGGATCGCCGCCTCTTTAATGCTCACGGCGGGCTTCTCATCCTCGTTTTCCGCCGTCGCTTTCGGTGCTTGTTGACGGATACTGCTTTCATACATATTGACAACCACCGTCAGCACGATGAAGAACGCGGTCAAAGCGACACCTGCCGCAAACGCAACAAGCGGAATGCCGAGAGGGCCGTCGTTGCGATCGGGCGGTTGGGATGTCGGCGCTGTGGACACGGTCGCCTCTGCGGCGCTCGTGGGCATATACACCGACTGCGTCGTCGTGGCGGCGGCGGGATTCTTAAACGACTCCACATTGCCCGTTTGCATCAACGCGGCGATCTCCTGCACATTCAGTGCGCGGTCGAACATCATCATATCATCCACAAGCGCATGCAACAGCGGGTCACCCCACAAGCCGCCGCCGATGAACATCGAATCCGCGGACATTTGCACGATCGGTACCAAGAAGATCTCTTCGAGCACCAAGTTGCCGTCCACGTACAGCTTCACGCTCGCGGCATCGGTCACGACCGCCACGTGGTGCCACTCATTTTGCGGCAAGCCGAAATGGCTTTTGTTCGGCGAGGCACCCGTATACGATTTCAACGTGTAGTTCTCTTCGCCGTCGGAGCGGAAATACTCCATGTAAACACCGTCAAGGATGCCGTCGGCGTTGGACTCCGAGGTATCCTTCGCGTGAGGCGACACGGTCAAATAGCAATCCATACCCGATTCAATGGTGAACAGGCGTTGCCAATAAGCATCATTCGGCTTTTTCTCGTCTTTTGTGCCTTGGAAATTGATCCAAGTCGAGAACGTCATTTGCGACATGCGCAGTTGGTTGTAGCCGATTTGGAGATATTCACTCGTGCCGTTGAGCGACAGTGCCTTGCCGTGCACACCGTCGTCCACCCATTTCATGCTGTCCTTGGGTTGCTCCTCGCCGTTTTTGAAATATCCCACATATTCGGATGTGGCACCCGGCTCGGTCGCAATCACAAGGCAATCGTTATTTTCAAAGCCTTGCGTATCATCCGCCGCCGCCGACAACGGCAACGCCGCCAGCAACAGCATCAGTGCCGCGGCGATCGCGGCATATTTCTGCATCGTTTTCATCATGTATGTCCCTCCGTTTGCACTCATTCCGCCAACAGGCCGTTCTCGCGCAACAACTGCACAAAGCGGGCAACGTCCGCCGTCGCGCGCGCTTGCTCGACGTCATATGTTTCAAGCAGTTGCGCCACCAACGTTTCCTCGGTTTGCGCGGTTTGCAAGCATTTCCATAAAAATGCGCCCGTCTCGTTGAGCGAGATCATGCCGCGCAGATCGACAGATGCCTGCCCGATCGGCACGACCACGTTCGTGTCGCCGAGCGTACGCAACAAGAATCCTTCTTTGATGGTCATTGTGTGTCACCTTACCTTTTTACAAACAGCCCCGCTCACGCAGTGCCGTGATCAAATACGACACAGCCGCGGCCGTACCGTCGTTTTCAAAGCCGAAAATCGGCGTGGTTTCGATCAAGCGGATCAAGCGATCCGTCACAAGCGTTGCTTCCTCGGGAGCATACGGCGCACGCGTCACCGCTCGCAACAGCTCTTGCATGATCTGCGATGTCTTCGGCTCCGTCAATGCATTGTGCGGCGCTTGTCGCAACAGCACGATCGCGCGAAGCGGCGCACATTCGTTTGTATGCAACCGATCCTTGCCGCAAAACGGCGTGCCGTACAGCACAAAGCCGCCGTTTTCTTCCATCACAGCGGGACTTTCCTCGCACAACACAGTCGTCGACGGAAAAGCTTGCGACACGAGATGCGCCAATGTGGATTTTCCGACACCCGACCGTCCGCACAACGCAATGCCCGCGCCGTCGATCGAAAGCGCGGCACTGTGAAGCAACAAGCCGCCCTGTCGTTGCAAACGACGGGATACCGCGTGCATCACCTGCAAATACTGCACGGTGTCGCGATCGGGCATATCCTCGTGCAACACAATGGACGTGTGTGTGACCGCCTCATCATAACGCACGATCACACCGCCGCGATGACAGGCCGCGCGCGTGCCGTCAGGCATCGCCACCACGCGCCAATCCCCCACGCTTTCAAACGGATACGCCGTCGGATAGGACAGCGATTCGCACACCGTCACATCAACACAACAATCGGCTTCGCCGTCGAACGGTGCGAAGTCACGAACAAATTCCGCGCACGGCATTTGATCGCAACCGATCAGTTGCACGGCTTGCCGTGCGATCTTCGCTCGCAACATACACACCTCTCCACATTACAGATATTCTTATTATCCCATAGCGATTTCGAAAAGTCAAGCAAAAACGCGACCCCGTTTTCACGAGATCGCGTTTCATCGGCAAGAACCTCTCTCCAGCTTCACGAAAGGCGGCGAAGTCTGTCGTTTCGGGGCAACCAAAGATCACCCTTATCGCCAACCCACGACATGTTCGTAGGGCGCGCCGATTCTTGCACGACGCAACAAAAACAAGCAAATTTGTCGTTATCACAAACGATTTTTGCCTTGCGACAACACATCGCATCCACCGCCGTTCGAAGATGCCCCTTTTCCTCAAGGGGAAGGCTTGTCTAAAATGAAACCAAAAACTCGCGGCGGGTGTCTTGTCCCCCTTGCCTAAAGGGGGATGTCGAGCGTATGCGAGACAGGGGGATTCCTTCGCGTTTCACGCGACCGCGTCCAAAGGACGCGCGATTGTAGGGAACGAATTTATCCGTTCCGCGACACGAGACCCACGGCTGGCTCGTAGGGGGCGCAAAAAAGAAAAGACCGTAGGGTCTAAACCCTACGGTCTTGGATGATCGTTATAAAACGATTAGCGAGCTTTCGCTTTCTTGGAAGCAATCGCCGAAGCCGTCACGACAGCCGAAACAGCCACGATGCCCATGAAGAGCACATAGGTGTTGGTGTCAGCGGTGTTCGCCGAGTTACCACCGGTGGAACCGCCGTTGTTCACGGTGGTGTTGTTGGAACCGCCGGCCGCAGTGGTAGCGTCGGTGTTCAAAGCGGTGGTCGTTCTGTCTTCCTTCTTGGTGGTCTCGGGGATGTCTTCCTCAGAAGCAGGAGCAACAAGGTTCAGCTTGTTCACGGTCACAGCGTTATCGGTGGGGCCGCCGATGGCGTACACCTTGATACCGTTGATGACGTATTCGCCGTTCTCGTTCTTGCACTTGTCGACAGCCTCGAGGTTGCCGATGGTCTTCTTGATGGTGTCCTCGAGGAAGATAACACCCTTGTAGTTGCCGCCCGCAAGGTCGGTGGTGAGGATGTCATCGGGGTTCGCAACCCAGATGTAAGCGCCATCGCCGAAGCTGTCAGGAGTCGAGGGACCCATGTAAACATAGATCGCGGTTTGCATGCCGGCCGCAACGTTGAAGTCGAGCTCAAGCGCCGCACCTGCGTTCGCCACGATGGGCTCAGCGAAGGTGTACGCAGCAGCAGGATATTGAGCGTTGGTGTTGCCGTAGGTGACAGAACCGTCGTCGTTCTTGGTCACTTTGATGCTGGATTGGGGATCATCAGCCGAGGGAGCGGGGGTGTCCACATACTCACCGGCGATGAGGTTGGTGGAAGTCCAACCCGTGAGGTCGACAGTGCCGCGGCTGTTGAGGTCGATGTCCGCGATGCCGTCGGTCATTTGGCACTTGGAAACGGTGATGGTGCCGGGCTCACGAGCGATGAAGGTGATGGATTTCACCACAGCGTTCGCGGGCAGGGGATCGCCGGTCCAGGTGTAAGCGCCGGTCAGCGAGAATTTCGCGTTGTACTCGCCGGCGGGCAGGGGGTTGGAGGGCGAAAGAGTTTCGTCGAAGTTGTAGCAGAAGTCGCCTGCGCCGAACATCCACTTCGAGTTGTTGGGATCATAGAACGCGATGTCGAACTTCGCGGTCGAGTTGATCACCAGCTCGGTGAAGGGGAAGTCGTTCAGGTTAGCTTCACCTTCGATGGTGATCGCCACTTCCTGATCCGCAGCAGTTGCGGTAAAGGTCAGCACGCCGTCAGCCAGAGAGTAGGTGCTCTCGGGAGTCGCATCGTTACCGGCAGCGGTGCCGCTTGCCAAGAAATCGACGCCGCTCAACGCAGAGGCGGGCATTGCGAGCATCGTGCTCATCGCGCCCAGAACAAGGGCCACGCACAGCACAACGCTGAGAAGAGATTTCTTCATGTTTTTTTCCTCCTTGAAAAGTTTTGTGCAGGAATTATCCATTCCAATACAGATACAGCATACCACGGTTTATGCAAAAAATCCAGTCTTTTTTAAAAAAATTTCCGAATTTTTTGTGTCCGTCCGTGGAAAAACGGTATTTTAGTACGAAACGGAGCCTTTTCGGCAAATATCAGTATAGTATAGCCATATTGAAAATGCAAGTTACACTTTTGAAAAAGGCACAGGGAATGTTTTACAAAGTTGACAGGTAACCTTTTGCCGATTTCTTGAGGTTTGCAATTTCAACGGTTCTGTATTTGCGAAAGACTGCCTTTTCGAAGCCCCTCTGAAAGCGAGCTTTGTTTATGATGCTCGGGTACGCCTCATTATTTTCGCTTCGCGGCGGCAACAACGGACGCCGCAACCATAACACCGATGACCACAATCGCAACGCCGCCGATTGCTAAGAACATCATAGGGTTATCGATGTCGCCCGTCGGTGCGGAACTCATTGCTTGCGCGGACAATACGCCTGCACTCATCAGAGCGATCGACGACACAACCGTTGCCGCTTGTTTGAGAAATTTCATGGTGAACTCTCCTTTATCTTGATTGTATGAAGCACGTTGTCTCTCTATGCCTATAGTATACCACGGTATGTCGGATTTTTCCAGTCCTGTGCGGGATTTTGTGGATAAAAGCAACACAAAATTCCGTCCGTCTCGCATCGTCATGCCGATTTGCATTCCGTCATATTTTAAACCGTTTCGCTGTTCACCGATTCCAGCAAAACCGTCCTTTATTTTTTGCGAAAAATCTCCACTTGCTCCGTTTCCCGTTCCGTTTCTTGCTTTGTTTCTTGCTTTGCTTCTTGTCTCGTTTCTTGCTCCGTTTCACCTTTCAACTTCATCCTTGACAAATGACATCGAACACGTCGGCGTCTCTGTCCCCTACCGTTTTCGGTACTTTTTTCTTTTCATCATAGATGTATGTGTTAACGAGTTTTCGAACCGAATTCAAGGATCGTCATTCGACTCGGAGATTATGGTTCAACCCGAAACATGTATGTTCCAAAACACACATGATCTTGTCTAATCCAAAGAGAAAAGCCCCGCCTTTTGCAAGGCGGGGCTTTTTTAGTTGAAATCAGATTCGCCGTTTATGCGATCGAATCGCTTAGCGGGAAGCCTTTTTCTTGAGCATCACAGTGCTCATGAGAACCGCAGCAGCAGCCAGAGCCGCGACCACGATGTACGCAACCGTGTTGGTGGTGTCACCGGTGGGAGCGCTACCGCCTTGAGCGGTGGTCGTGGTGGTGGTGGCAGGAGCCTCGGTGGTGGTGGTTTCGGGAGCCACAGTCGTGGTGACTTCCTCAGCCTCAGTGGTGGTTGTGGTCTCTTCGGTCTCGGTGGTCGTGGTGGTCTCAGCCGCCTCGATCACAACGCCGCCGTCGATCGCCTCAACCTCGAGGAGCTCAGCGGGAGCCTTCGCAGCTTGAGCCTTGACAACCTCGATCACTTGGTCAGCGGTGATATCCTCGAGAGCCTCGAAGACGATGCTCGCGATGACCTCAGTCTCGGTCACTTGGACATCAACAGTCGACATACCGCCGATGAAGACCTCGCCCGCGGTCATGCCGTTCATAGCGCTGACGAAGTCCTCGCTGGTCAAGAAGCCAAGGAGCTCGCCGTCCACAGCCATCATCACGTCAGCGTCATAGTTGAGGATGAGCTCAACCATGTTGATCGCATCGACAGGAGCAACCGACACATTGATGGTGAAGGTCTCGCCCGCAGCGATGGTGCCCTCGTGGGTCACGGTCTCAACAGTGAAGACCACGTTACCGGGCAGCTCAACAGCAGTCGTGGTGGTAGTAGTGGTAGTCGTGGTGGTGGTAGTAGGAGTGGTAGTCGTGGTGGTCGTGGTAGTAGTAGTGGTAGTAGTGGTGGTAGTAGTGGTGGTAGTAGTAGTAGTGGTAGTAGTGGTGGTGGTAGTAGTAGTGGTAGTAGTAGTGGTAGTGGTGGTAGTAGTGGTCGTGGTGGTAGTGGTCGTGGTGGTAGTGGTCGTGGTGGTAGTGGTCGTGGTGGTGGTAGTGGTGGTAGTCGTGGTAGTGGTGGTCACTTCCTCTTCCTCAATCACGATACCACCGTCTTTCACGACAACATCGATCAGCTGGCTGTTCAGCGAGATCTCTTCCTTGGTGAGGGTGAAGGTCTCGTTTTCAGTGATGTCAACAAGAGCCTCGAAGGTCACCGTGAAGAACACGTCGCCGGCAGCGAAATCTTTACCGCTCATGTCGATCGCGTCAGCCTTGACGTGATCCGCATACGGAGTGAGCAACGGCATCATGAAGCTTTGGAGCTTCGCACCGTTCACAGCACTCTTCACCGCAAACTTGGTGTTATCGAAGTTCAACGCCGCAGCGAAGGAGGTCATCTTCTCCATGTCGACACCGGCAGTCACGTCGATCTCGAAGGTCTCGCCGGCAGCGATGGTCGAAGAAACGGTGATGGT
>JAZTZV010000111.1:0-20352 GCA_045637645.1 Acutalibacteraceae bacterium
CGAAAACTCAGGCGGTGATCCGCTTCTTCGGAAAATGGACGGAAAAGAGCTTGCCTATGTCACCGAACGCATCCGCGACGAAAGCGGCACCGTAACCGAACGAGTGCTCGGTAAAATCGGTCGACTCAATGCCCGTCCCGACATGATCACCGTAGTCTGCGACGGCACTCCGGTATTTTCCTGTGATACCGACAGCGCCGAATACAGCGAACTGATGAGCCTTGCCGGTGTCATCATCAAAGGAATCGACCGTGACAACGGCGAATTCCGTACCATCGTGGCATATTATCAATATTACCGATAAAAACATGACTCAATCCCGTTCGTAGGACAGGATTGAGTCATGTTTTTTATGTGAAATTGCACAAAATTATAAAACTTGTATTGAAAATATTAAGAAAATAGTATATACTGATACTATCCTAAAACCTTAAAGGAGGTTTGTATATGAAAAAAGCTATGAAAGCCGCACTGTCATGCTTACTGACATTCTGCTTGTTGCTGACACCATTCAGCGGCATTGCCGTATTTGCAGTAAACGGCGGTCCGAACATCGACATCAGCATTCGAAATCTCGACTATGTCCTCCCCGACACGGTCATTTCGGTGCAATACGAAGCAAACGGCGCTGACCTTGCTTCCTGCGACACGCGCATCGAGGGAATTTCTCTCGGCGGAAACGCGTCGGTGTCTTTCACACCTGCCGAAAAAGGCTTGACCAACGGCCGCTATACCCTCGTTGCAGAAGCAACCGACACCAACGGCAAAACGAACATTGAAGTTGTTACGTTTGTCGTTACGAGCAAAATGGACATCACCTTCTCTTACGCAGAAGACGAATCCATTGTCCCCTCTGTCGATGGTGCGACCGCTTCGTATTATGCCGTTACCCCGCTCGAATATACATCGGGTTACGGATCGACCGCCAACGGCAACGTCGCTGTCGATGACGCAACCGCTTTTGATGCATACACAACATACGCTTTGCAATATTACGGACAATCTATCGAGACCTCTTCCACTTCGGGTATTCCGTATCAAGCGTTTGACGTAGCCTTGAACGGAAAAACCGATGGTGAAGTCGTTGTGCGTCATACAGGTTCGACTTTCGCAGGCGAACGCATCGCTTTGAAAGTCTACAACCCCGCCACCAACGCATGGGATACACTCGGAACCTATACCGGTTCGGACAGCATTTCGGCAAGCGTGGATGTTGCAACCTACGCCGATAACGATCAAATCCATGTCATGGCGATCCTCGATTATGTAACCAACGGATCCGATACCATGATTTGGTCGACTGACCCTCAACACTACACCAAGTTTGCGGATCTGTATGACTATTACTATCAAGTGTATCAATATGCCGCCGACGAATATGTCGCGGGCAATGTCGGTTACATCATCACCACCGGCGACCTCGTTGATGACCTTCCCACAACTTCTGCGGCTGTGAAACAATGGCAAGTCGCCGATCAAGCCATGAGCTATATCGAAGAAGTCGGTATGCCCAACGGCCTTGTTTCGGGTAACCACGACGTCAAAACCTTCAGCAAACCCGATTATTCGGAAGGCGCTCCCGATGTGGACTATTCCAAATTCTGGGAAACCTTCCCCGCTTCTCGCTACAACACGGAAGCGTGGTACGGCGGCAGTTTGAACAACAACGCGTCGCACTACGACCTTATCACCATCGGTAACGTTGACTTTGTTGTGTTGTACCTTGGCTACGGCGTGGAAGCAACCGACGAAACCATCGCTTGGGCGAACTCGGTTTTGGAAACCTACAGCCATCGTACCGCGATCGTTGCGACGCACCAATACCTCGATGCGGCAACCGCTGATCGCGCTCCGAAATCACGTGCACAATTGCTTTTCGACAAAATCGTTGATCCGAACCCCAATGTTAAAATGGTTCTTTGCGGTCATGACGACGGCTCGATCGTCAACGAAGTTGTCGCTTCCGACGGGCGCATCGTTTACGAACTTCTTTCGGACTATCAATTTGTCGAAGCCGAAGATCCCGATTTCTATGACAATGAACATTACATCGGTTCTGTGCCGCATTGCTGCGGCGACGGTTACATCCGTTTGTTAACCGTGGAAGGTTCGACCCTTTCGAGCATTACGTATTCTCCTGTTACCGGTCGCTACAATCCGTTCGGCGATCGCGAGAATATCACTATTGATCTCAATTGCACTCAACCCAATCGTTCCTTGCAAACTGTCGCTTTCTCGGCATATGTTGTCGGTGAAGAAATCGAAGGCGAAGATTTGTACACAACTCCAAATGCCATCGTGATCACCAAAAAAACCTCCGATAACGACAGCCAAAAGCCCGTTGATCCCAACCCCGCTGCAACTCCTGCCAATCCGTATTATGCTCACGCGGCAAGCAAAGCTCCGAACGTTGAGTATAAAACCGATCTTCTCGCGGCGGCAAAATTGACCGATAACGCGGTCAATACCGGTTGGATTCAATACCCCGGTCTGAATCTTAATGTAGATTTGACCAAAACGCCGTATTTGTACTACTCCATTGAAGTACCCGAAGACGGCAACTTCACGTTTGCTCTTGTGAATAATACAAACTACGCTCCGTGGCTTGTGTTCCGTGATGCAACCGGCGAAGGCGCTTACCTGAACAACGGTAACGGCAACTGGGATTCGTACAAAAACCGCGAGCAATACATCACCGCTTCCGAAACCGGTTGCGTGGATATGCGTACAATTTCGACCGACCCCAACAAAGCCACTTGGATCGTCACTCAATTGACGTTCTACAACTCGCAAACAAAAGGTGTCACGGTCAATTACATGTTCTTTGGTTCGGAACCGATTGAAGAAGAACCTGTTAAAGATCCCTCTGACCTCGTGACATATCACCACATTTCATACGTGGACTATCCCGCCGTTCCCGAAGCCGGCACCAACGCTCCCGTTGATCTTGCTGCTTTGGAGGATTTGATTGCTTATGCCGAAGCTCTTGATACGAGCGTCTATACCGAGCAATCGGCTGAGTATTTGGAAATTGTCCTCGGCGATGTCAAAGCGATCGATATGTCCGATGCTGAAGAAGTTTCGACCGCTTACTTCCTGCTGTCCCGTATGCTGGGTACTATGAAGACCCCTGAAGTTGTGATCGACGAAAGCACGCTGGCTTCGATCCACAATTACGACATGACTCCGTCGAAGTGGGCAACCAGCGACACAACCAAAACCGCTCTCGATGTTGGCTTCAAACTGTCCCGCAACACCAAGAACGGTTGGGCTTCCGTGAACAGCTCCGACAGCTATCAAATCAAAGCTGTCAACGGCAAGATTTACATCAAGCTCGATGTCGACGCCGATTGCGCATGGAGCATCCACATGACCGCTTCTCAAGCGAGCGTTTCGGGTAACATCGTCATCAACCACGCTATCGACAACGCTTTCAACCGCATTGATTGCGACAGTATGAACGGTATTTACAGCGGTGTGTATGACATCACCGAAGCGTTCGAGAAATTCGGCATGGATCCGAGCGCAACCATCAACATCTCCAAAACCTATCTGTACCTCGTTCCCGGCGATGGTTCGCCGCAATACAACGATCTTGCCACCAACCCCGACACCGTGGATTACAAGTACGTGGAAATCTTGACCGACGCGGACGCAGGCGCTGAGCTTGACAAAACCGCTCTTCAAGAGCTTGTGGACACTGTCAACGCATTGGACAGCTCGCTCTACACCACCGGCACTTGGAACGCTGTGCAACAAGCGATGACCGATGCTAACCGTGCATTGAACAGCAGCGATCTCGATCAAGCGGATCTGAATTTGATCACCTTGAAACTTCGCAACGCGGTCGATAAGCTTAAGCTTCTCGCCGATGTCATCGAAGAACCCGAAGGAAGCCTGTTGCCCGCCGACGAAAGCAAGTGGGCACCGAATCCTTCCAACTCGATGAATATTTATCGTAACGAAGAAAAGTTCACCGTGTTCGAAAACACCAACAACCAATGGCCCAGCGCAACGTACACCTTCCCCACTCCGCTGAGCTACACCGTTGCGGATCATCAAATCTCGGTGGATATCACCGTCACCTCGCAAGGCCGTATTGACTTGATGATCAACAACAAGGCGATTACGATCAACAAGTACATCACCAACAAACTCGACGGTGGTAGCGGCGACTTGCTCTCGGGCACCTTCACTGCCAACATCCCGCTCGCGGACATCGTAACCGATTCGGACACCGCCGTCATCAAATCCACCTCCATTTTCGCCATCGGCACTTCCACTGCTTCGGCTGTGACTGTCCGTCAGCTCCAAATCACCGATTATGTGGCGCCGCCTCATGTCGAAGATGTCAAGCTTGACCTTATCCCCGAAAATGACGAGGAATGGACGATTGTCGCCGGCGACGGCACCGTGACCGTAGAAGATGGCGTGCTGACCGCTGTGAACAACGGCGAAGGCGATCTGCGCATTACGTTGAACAACGCGGAGTACTTCAACCTTGAAGAGCTCAACTCCCTGCACATGGTCTTCAACACCGATGCCCCCTTCAAGATGGCCGTTCAAGTCACCAGCAACGTCGACGGTACAAGCCAATGGCTGAACACCTCCTCGAATTATCCGTCGTTGTTCACCGTTGAGAATGACGGCGCGGCAGCAGGCGATTACGACGTGCAAATGGAGATCCGTGATCTGTCCACCGGCATTAAAGATAAGTCCTCTGTCTACTTCCAACAATTCATCATTTTGGTTCGCGCAAAAGGCACCTTCACGTTGAATGTCGCTGAAATGGTTGCGTACGACACCTTTGTTTGGGACGAAACCCTCACCAACTACGGTCCTGCCGCAACTCCCGAAAACCCGTTCTATGCTCACGCGGCTCAAAAAGCCCCCGAAGTTGAGTACAAATTCGACATTCTCGACGCGATTAACTATCCCGATCATCCGACCGTGACAGCTTGGACGGCGGTCGGTAACCAAGGCAACGATCCTCTCGGCTTGGAAATCGACATCAGCAAGACTCCGTATCTGTACTACTCGTTCGCGGTTCCCGAGGGTGGTAACTTCACCTTCGCGATGTACGGCAACTCCAACTATTGCCCGTGGCTGTCCTTCCTGGATTCCACTGCGGATGTGCCGTTCATTAATCAAGGTGCAGGCAACTGGGATGCTTACACCCAACGCGAGCAATATGCAACCACCAGCCAAACGGGTTGCATCGATATGCGTCCGTTGCTGAAAAACCCCGACGTGTTGAAATGGATCGTCACTCAAATTAACTTCTACAACTCCACCGGTAAGGGTGTCATCATTTCTTACATGTTCTTCGGTTCCGAAGCGATTAACGTGGAAGAGCCCGAAATTGATCCTGTTGTCGGTGATATCGATGCCGATGGTACGATCGATGTCGAGGATGCGTCGAAGCTGTTTAACGCAGTCAACGGCATCTATGAAATGAGCGACGTTGAAGAAGCAATCGCCGATGTCAGCGGCGACGGCAAAATCAATCTTGCTGACGTTGCAAGACTCTTCTACATCGCAAACGGTGTAATCGAAGCATAAACCCATTTACACAAAACGTGTGAAACAACCAAAAGGGATGTACCGCAAGGTACATCCCTTTTCTTTTTAGTGGCGAATTATACGATCTATCTCAAAGCTTTGATCGCCGTTTGCGCCAAACCCTTATACCCGCGTTTCATCGCATCCTTGTCGGCGCTCACGGCCGCATCAAATGCCATAATTGCGCGGTCGATTTGCGCACCCGCACTTCGATGGTATTTGCCGTCAATGAAATCGTTGACATACGTGCTCGCCTCGACCACCGCTTGGTGCACGTAATCGGAGGTAAGCGCCGCGCGACGTTCCTCGGGGGCCATAGCTTGATACTGCTCGACCGTGTGACCGTGACGGATAGAAGCAAGTGCCTGAGCTGTGGGACGTGCTGCTTGTGCCGTGATGAAGATCATGCGCCCGGCTTCGGCACCGGGTGTCAGTCCGCGCTCCGCCATTTGCAAAGCCCGCATTTCATGCGGCAACACCGCTTCGCCGCGACCGACCTTGTCGACGATCGCCGCAAAAGCCTCCTCGGAATTGAGCACCTCTGTCGCCCTCGCGTTCATCTCGGCGTTGGTCAGCACAGGATACAAATTCTCGTTTTCGCGGATATACTGCTTTGTTACCTCGGGCACCGTCGGATCAGCAAGCGTCTTTTCGATGTACAGAGACGGCGACATTTTCGGATCCTTCGGCGGCATGGCGGAAAAGTCCACACCGAGCGTCGCCGCCCTTGCCGATTCGTCGGCGTATCCTTGCTCACTCATCGGCTCGGACACGATCTCGCGCGTCGTCTGCGCGTTGGCGGTTGCCTCTTCCGCCGCCTCTACCGCTTGCTCGGCATTGGTGTTCGGCACGTTCTCCGCCTGCGGTTGTGTCGGGAAGGAATATTGGGCGGCATCACCCTCGTCGTCTGCATAATCTGTATACTCTTGCATAGACTTGGGGTTGACAAGGAGTGCTTTTTGAAGTATACTTGTCATATAGAAGCTTTCTCCTTTTTGAACGCCCCCGTTTGTGATCGGGTGTTCGTTCGAAAGGATGGAAGCTTCTTTTTCTGTAATAACATCATGCAAATACAATCTTTGGCTTTGATGATCTCGTTGCAACATAACGCCCATGTAATACGCTTCACTTTTTATTGTAATTGGCGCCGCAATAATTATTCGAGTATAATTTCCGTTTCCTCGTTCCTGTGCATCAACAACAACTCCTCTCTGTATAACTTCAGGAATCGCTTCAAACGCTACAATTTTATTATATGTTTTCCCGTGACCAAGATCGTCATGTGCACTTGCGTTGTTCAACGACACATCACCAAACTCTTCGGAGTACACATTATTGCCCAAGCTATCGAAGTATTCTTGCACACGTTCTCGTAACGTATGAACTCCATCGTTTGAAAACTCGTTACCGGACAAATCTTTTACCGATGTCATATTCTGTAATGCAACACAATTATTAAGTATATCCGTCTCTGAATATACAGGGTATTTTATCGCATACTGCGCCCCGCTCTCGGTAGTGGGGCTTTTTTGCGTCTGCGTGGCTTTGTTTGCCGCTTTTGCCGCCTTGGCGAACATGCGATCGATCTTGATCAAATCGATCTTGTTGGGCATATCGCCTTGCAATCTCGCAATAAAACGGCGGATCTGTTCATACACCGCTTGGAACCAATTGCGATCGGTACGCGCGAGATCCATCAACGCGTTCGCGTCTTGGAACGCATACTCCGACAAAAACTTCGCCACCGCTTCCTTTTGCGGGTCAACGGGATCGGGCGAGTCTTTGTAATCGTCGGTGATCTGTTGCAGATACTCGTTGTGCGTAAGACCTTGCCCTCGCAGAAACTCGTCGTAAGCCTTGCTCTTGAACACCGTCTTGGCAAGCGTGTCGTATGCCTTGGTGCCTTCGATCGTATGCACGTACTCATGCGCCAACACGACCGCCACGCTGTTGCGGTTGACGGGCGCGTTCTTGTTGATGTACACCACGCCACCCTCGGCAAATCCCGCCTCCGCCTTCGCGTGGGACTCACCGTCATACATATACACCGTACGCGACAACTTCCGCGAATACAAATCCGTTTCCTCGGTGGAATACGCCTTGACGTCTTTCGCCTTCGGTGGTGTGTACGTTTCGGGAGCGACCGCCCTCTCGGCATGTACCTTCGCCACCGCTTCACTGTCCTGTGCGACAGCTAGATCCGCGGCGGCAACCTCATCCGCGGCAACGGTCATGCCCGTCTTATCTTGGATATCGGCGATATCCTCGTCGGTCACCTTGCCGACATCCTCTTGCGAGATCACACGGTAGCCGTCATCCTTTCCGAGGGCCGACGAAACCGCGCGATAGATCACTTCGTCGTTCATCAGAGCCTTTGCAGAATTGTTGATCTCACCTTCTCCGCGCGCCTGCTTCTTCATCGCCCCGACGATCGTCTCGGCATTCTCGGCGTCAACGCCGATGTTCTCGAGCGCAGACTGAATGTCGGCAAATTCTTGGTCCGTTGTCTCGTTCGTGATCAACCCAAACATATCGTGCGTCGCTGTGCGACTGTTAACAGTACCATAGATATCGCCGACGATCTCTCCGCCGTTGAGAACAGTCGCCGTCAGCGCACACCATACGGTGTGCGTTTTGTTTTACGCAAAAAGCCCGAAGGGATTCGAAAGAACCGGAGTGCGACCGCGTCCTGTGGACGAAACAGGGAGCGCGACGGGTTGCAATTTTTTGCGCGCGTGATATAATATATATACTTTAATATATTCGGAGATGAATGCTATGGAGCAAGCAAAACCTCAAAAAACGTTAAACACCGCCATGTTGTTGATGCAATGCATCGGTATCGTGGCGGTCGTGTTCGGTCATGCCGACCTTTACGGCAGCGATATTCCCAATTTCATCACACAGGCTTTTCCCTATTACACTTGGCACATGCCGTTTTTTATTTTCATCTCCGGCTATTTCTTCAACCGTGAGATGCAAGCGGGTCGCTATATCCTCAAAAAACTGAAAACGCATTTGTTGCCCGCGTGGATCGTCAACGCCGTGTGCGGTATTTTCTCGCTGTGTATTTTGCGCTTCGATCTTGCCGACTACGGACAACCGATCACGTGGAAAGCGCTGTTTGTCACACCGTTCACTACGGGTTATCAATTTTACATCAACGTGTCGCTGTGGTTCGTGTTCGCACTCGTGGTCATTGAGATTTTGGCATGTTTGATGGATCGCATCGTGCGTGGCAAAGGCGATCTTGTGTATTTGGTGCTGACGTTGGCGGCTTCGCTGTTTTGCTGTTATAAAGCGTACACCGACCCCGACAGCACGGACAATGAATATTACAGCGCGTTGCTTCGTCTCGGTTTCTTGATGTTCTTCTTCTGGCTCGGCGTGTGCTATCGTCGATACGGCGAACGCTTTTTCAAGCGTTTTTTAAACTACAAAACCTCGGTGCTGTTGTTCATCGCACAGGCATCGTTCCTCGGCATCACGCAATACGTCATCCGCATCAACACACGCAATATGGATTTCACCAAAATCACGATGCCCGATGGGTTTTGGGTTGCCGTTGTCTCCCCCATCACCGCCACGCTCTTTTTCCTTGGCATCTGCTATTCGCTTGCGCCGTATCTCAAAAACTGCAAGGCACTTGCTGATTATGCACGCAATACGCGCTTCGTGATGTATTACCATCAATTGCTGTTCGTGCTGTGCTCCTTTGTGTTCGGCGCGTTGATTCGTTGGGGCGTGTTGGATCTGCCGAAATTCTCGTTCGAGAAGCTGGCAGAAAATCCATATTATACAGGCGGCAATCTTGCCGTTTCTTGCGCCGTTGCCATCGCGGCACTGATTTTGCCTGTGGTGTTTTGCCGATGGGCGGAAAAGCAAAAGTGGTATATTACCGCGCTGATTTACGGCGGCACAACAGGACTGATCGTACTCGTGTTATATATTTGCAGTATCGCTTTGCATCTGCCCGCATAATTTTGTGAAACGTTTTTGAATTTTCGACCGTAGGACTGGATTTTTTCAAAAAATGCAGTATAATATAGCGGTATATGTATAAAAAGCAGGAAAGGAGTGCGTTGCCGTGAAGAAAAAAACACGAATTCAACACATCATCGCCGCTGTCAGTTGGTTTGTGAGCTGCTTGTTGGTCGCTCTTGCCATTTGGCTGGACAAGGAATACGACAACGTGTCCATCGATCAATTTATATATCAATTGAAGACCCCCATGACGGGTGCGGATCAAACACTGGCATTCATTGCGGTTTTAAAAGTCGGCGCGATGTTCTTGGCGGCAGGCTTTGTGGGTGTTCTGCTGTATAACCTGTGCGCGGGACGTTTCAGCAAGCTGTTCAAAGAAAGCGCGCGATACATCCGTTTTTGCAGTTCAAAGGTGTGCCGCTTCTTTGTTAAGCATGTGTTCCCCATCGCGCTTGCTTCCATCGTGTTCGCCCTCGGATTCTTTGCGGTCAAACTCAAGGTCACGAATTATGTCGCCGCGATGACCAGTCCTTCCGACTTCATCGAAACGCATTATGTCGATCCTGCCACCGCCAAGCTCACCTTCCCCGAGCAAAAGCGCAACTTGATCTACATATTCCTTGAGTCGCTGGAGTCAACCTTTGCCACCCCGATGGAAGGCACGTTGATCTCCGACAACTACATTCCCGAGCTTGTGACGCTCGCCGACGAGAACATTCATTTCTCCGCCGACGACAATCTCGGCGGCGCCTATTCCTACGGCGGCACCACTTGGACCGCTTCTGCACTTGTGACGCACACTGCGGGTGTGCCCGTTCAAGTCCCGCTGATCGCTGACAGTTACAGCGAAGACAGCTACATGCCCGGACTTGTGTCCATCGGCGAATTGCTTGCGCGCGAAGGCTACAACCAAACGCTCCTGTTCGGCTCGGACGCGGAATTTGCCGCGCGTGACTGCTACTTCACACAACACGGCAATTATGAAATCGTGGACATCGACTCCCTCAAAGCACAAGGACGTCTGCCGCAGGATTATCGTGAATGGTGGGGCTTTGAGGACGAAAAGCTGTTCCAATTCGCCAAGGAGGAATTAACTCGCCTTGCCGCCGAAGAGGAACCCTTCAACTTCACGATGCTGACCGCGGACACCCACTTTCCGGACGGCTATTCCTGCCGCTTGTGCGAGGAAATCTACGATCTGCCGTACCCGAATGTGTTGCGTTGCTCCTCTAAGCAAGTGGTCGCATTTGTGGAATGGATCCAAGCACAACCGTTTTATGACAACACCACCATCGTGATCACGGGCGATCACCGCACGATGGATCCCGATTTCTTCGGCGATGACATTGATGACACCGCCCGCACGATCTACAACTGCTTCATCAACGTTCCCGACGCCCCCGACACCGTGGCAAATCGCGCGTTCGGCACATTCGATATGTACCCGACGACGTTGTCCGCTCTCGGTGTTGATATCGAAGGCGACCGTTTAGCGCTCGGAACCGACTTGTTCTCCGACACGCCGACACTTACCGAAACCTACGGTTTTGACGAGCTGAACAAAGAATTGCAAAAGCAATCCGAATTTTATAACAAAACCATTTTGGGAATGGATTTGTTTGAGTTTGACATTTAAAGGAGACCGGAACTTATGAAATCTCTTGTTGCCAAAGCCGCCAAAGGCAGTCGCGCCGCCCGTCAACAATTGTACACGCAATATCGCACGGATGCGTATTTCCTTGCGTCGCAGTTGCTTCAACACGACGACAAATCTATTGTCGCTGTGACCGATGCATTTGCCGATGTGATGAACCGCGACCGTCTTTCCCGATTTGCGGACGACGATGCGTTTGCGCGCGCATTGGAAACGGCGGTTGCTATCAGTTGCCGCACGCAATTGACAAAGCTCAATTCCAAAGCTTTGCGCTTGCCGCAGGATCGTCGTTTTGACATTCGCGAACTCCCCGCCGATGCCGACGGCACGAACGAATCGGTGTTCCGCGTGTTTACCGACCTGCAACGCTGGATCTTCGTGTTGCGCAACGCCTCTTCCTTGGATGAAAAAGATGTATGCGCCGTGATTAAAACGGATGCACGCACGTTGCAAGATGCTGTCCATGCGGAAGCGCAAAACTTTATGCTTCTGTTGCCCGACACCTCTTACGACGCGTTTGTCAAAGACTTTATCGGCAAAAAAGAAACGCTGACGATCCCGTCGGAACTCGACGCCGCAATGCAACCGATTTTGACGCCTGTGTTGTCCGCCGAAGAGCAAAAGAAAAAGACACAAAAAATGTGGATCGCCATCGGCTCGATCGCCGCAGGCGTTGTGCTGGCGGCACTTGCCGGCGTCGCCACTTGGGATATCGCGACGGGCGGCAACCTCATCTCGAATGAACCCACCACGACCACCAACGCCGTTCAAGCCACGGTCGGCACCAAAACCTCCGTCACCGCCACACACTATGCGGACATCGACATCAAAGACCACGGCACCATCACCGTCGCGCTCGACTCGATGACAGCTCCCGAAACGGTGACCAACTTCTTGATGCTTGCGGACAGCGGTTTCTATGACGGTCTGACCTTCCACCGCATTATGGAAGGCTTTATGATGCAGGGCGGCGATCCCAAAGGCGACGGCACGGGTGGCTCGGACAAGGAAATCACGGGCGAATTCGCTTCGAACGGCATCGAAAATCCGCTCTCGCACGTGCGCGGCGCGATCTCGATGGCACGCTCAAACAATCCCAACAGCGGCAGCTCGCAATTCTTCATCGTGCATGAAGATTCCACGTTCCTTGACGGCAACTACGCCGCGTTCGGCTACGTCACCGAAGGTATGGACATTGTGGATAAGATCTGCACCGAAGCGGCACCTACCGACGACAACGGCACCATTCCTGCCGACAAACAACCCATCATTAACACCATCACCGTTCGCACAGCGGTGTAATTCAAAAAGCGTTGCCGCGAGGCAACGCTTTTTTTGTTTGACTTTTTGACCGATATCCGTTATCCTAATATAGATACATTTAAAGGAGGCTTCTTTTCAATGAAATATATTCGTATGATCCTCGCTGCCGTGTTGGCTGTGAGTTGCTGTGCTATGTTCGCGGGTTGCGGCGCCGAACAAGGCGCACCGTCCGTCGATCCGTACAAGACCGTCGGCACCGTGACATCCGTCACCGCCACACACTACGCCGCCATTGACATTCAAAACTACGGCACCATCGTGGTCGCACTCGACGAAGTCACCGCGCCCATCACTGCCAAAAACTTCATTTCGCTTGCGGAAGACGGCTTTTATGACGGTCTTTCGTTCCACCGCATCATGGAAGGCTTTATGATGCAGGGCGGGGGTCCGCTCGGCAACGGCACGGGCGGCTCGAACAACGAAATCAAAGGTGAATTCGCCTCGAACGGCATTGCCAATCCGCTCTCCCATGTGCGCGGCGCAATCTCTATGGCGCGTTCGGGCGATCCCAACAGCGCGAGCTCGCAGTTTTTCATTGTGCATGAAGATTCCACGTTCCTTGACGGCGAGTACGCCGTGTTCGGCTATGTTGTGGAGGGTATTGAAGTGGTCGACGCGGTTTGCGCCTCTGCACACCCGACCGACAGCAACGGCTCCATCGCGGTTTCGCAACAGCCGATCATCAACTCGATCACCATTCACAGCGAAGCTCCCGCTGTCGACAACGGCACCGTCACGACCGCATCCAATCCGTATAATACCGTCGGCACCGTGACATCGGTCACCCCCACGCACTACGCGGACATTGTCATCGAAAGCTACGGCACCATCACGTTGGCACTCGACGCCAAAACAGCTCCCATCACCACACAAAACTTCGTTTCGCTTGCTCAAAGCGGTTTCTATGACGGTCTGACCTTCCACCGCATTATGGACGGATTTATGATGCAAGGCGGTGACCCAAGCGGCAACGGCACGGGCGGCTCGGAGAACAAGATCACGGGCGAATTCGCCGCAAACGGCATCGAAAACCCGCTCTCGCACGTGCGCGGTGCGATCTCGATGGCGCGTTCGAACGATCCCAACAGCGCCAGTTCGCAATTCTTCATCGTGCACAAGGATTCCGCGTTTCTCAACGGCAACTACGCGGTATTCGGCTATGTTGTAGAAGGCATCGAAGTGGTCGACATGGTTTGCACCGCCGCCACCCCCACTGACGACAACGGCACCATCCCTGCCGCCGAGCAACCGGTCATCCGCTCCGTCACCGTTCGCGAGGCTTAAAAGACAACAAAAAACTCCGCTGTTTTTCAAAACAGCGGAGTTTTTATTTGTTCTTACGCGTGCTCCTCAATGTAAGCCGCCAAGTCGCCGATCGTGCGGATCTCGTCGATCGCTTCGTCGGGGATCTCGAGTTGGAATTCGTCCTCAAGCGACATCAACAGGTCGATAACCTCTACGGAATCGGCACCCAGATCTTCTTCAATATTGGTGTTATCGGACAGCTCGCTCATATCTACATCGAACTGTTCACTTAAAATCTTTTTCACTTTATCAATGACCATGACTCTTTCCTCCGAAATGTAGTATTTGTCGAAAGTCATACTGGACACCGCGGTGTCGCATGTGCTATACTGTTCCGTGCGGTGACCAATATCCTTATGACATTATAATATAAGCATTGGCACCGACTTGTCAATTCTTTTTTGAAAAATTCTTCAAATTTTCCGTCTTTTTTGAAAACTTGAAAGGTGCTGTTTCATTATGACTCACTCCCTTTGCTTGATCGGGCATCCGCTCGGACACAGCCTTTCTCCTTTCATTCATAAGCATTTGCTCGCGCTGTCGAACGCGCAAGGTACTTATACGCTGTGCGACATCCTTCCCGAAGCTTTGTCCGACGAAGTTCCTGCGCTCTTTACGCGCATACAGGGCTGTAACGTGACGATCCCGCACAAGCAACAGATCCTACCGTATCTCGACCGCGTCGAAGGCAAAGCGGCACTTTATCAAACCGTGAACACCGTCGCCGTAACCGACAACGGCATTGTCGGTTACAACACCGACGCCGACGGCTTTTTGTATGCGTTGCGCGAAGCGGATATTCCCCTTGAAGGTCGTGTGCTGATTTTGGGAGCAGGCGGTGCGGGTACCGTGCTGGCGTTCGAAGCGGCATCGGCAGGATGTGAAACAGTCGTCCATTCCCGCACGTATGACTCTGCACACCGTCTTTGCGAACAAATTTGTCAAGCCGTTCCTTCCGCCGTATGTCATGCGGTCGAAGAGCTTCCGAACGGCGAGTTTGATCTGCTCATCAACACCACACCTGTGGGCATGTATCCTCACGCCGATGCCTGCCCTGTGCCCGACGAATTGATTGCGCGTTGCGCCGCCGTCTTCGACGTGATTTACAACCCACGCGAAACCGTGCTGTTGCAAAAAGCCGCCGCGAGCGGTGCCAAAACGGCAGGCGGCATGGCGATGCTCGTGTGGCAAGCGGCGATCGCGCACCGCCATTGGTTCGGCTCGGAATTCGATCCCGCCGACATGACACAACTGATCAATGCTTGCTATGACGAGCTTGAAGCGCATTTTTGAGGTGATATCATGAAAAACATCGTGTTATGCGGGTTTATGGGGTGCGGAAAAAGCACCGTCGGTAAACAACTCGCGGCAAACCGCGGCATGACCTTTGTGGATATGGACAACTACATCGAAGAGCAAGCTGCCTGCACGATCAGCGAGATTTTCGCCCGCGACGGAGAAGCCGCATTTCGCGCGATGGAGCACGACGCCTGTGTCGCACTCGGCGCACAGCAAGGACTTGTCATCGCCACGGGCGGCGGCGCCGTTTTGCGTGACGACAACGTCCGCGCACTTTCCGAACACGGCACGATCGTGTTGTTGGAGGTCGGCGTCGACTGCGTGCTGACGCGCTTGGAAGGCGACACCGATCGTCCGCTCCTTCAACATCCCGACAAGCGCGAAGCCGTGGCGAAGCTGTTGCAGGAACGCGCCCCGCTCTATACGCGCGCGGCATCCCTCACCGTCAACGCCGAGCAAGACGCCGTCTCCGTCGCACGAGCGATCGAAACGGCACTCAAAGCCCTCTGATTTTTGCTCAATTGTTAAAACTTAACGATATGCTTTTGGGCATATTCCCCATCTTTGGGCATTTCTTTGAAAATTGTTGCAATTTTCAAAAGGCTATGCTATACTTCTATTATTGAAACCTGCGGAAAGGACTGACACTCATGTCGACTTTGGTTGCGAAATCTTCCGGCTCCTTCGGAGCTCACATGAAAAAACAAAACGTGTTTTTCTATTTCTCTGCGCTCACTTCCGTGGCACTGATTGCACTGATGTTTGTGCCGTGGATCATCATTCCCTCTTCTCAAGCGGGACAACATTGGCTGGTTGAATTGGTGACGGGCTTTGCTCCCTCGCTTCGCGGCAGCCTTCCGGCGTTCCTCACCGAGAACAACGCGGTTTCCATGTGGGATTTGTTGATCGAATCGATCAACATCCCCGCGATGGTCAACCGCATTCCCACCATCTTCGGTGAGTTTACGAGCGGCATCGGCACTCTCGGCCTCTTCCCCGCCATCGGTAAATTGTTCAAATCCGTTTGGGGCTTGATCGCTTCGGTGGAATTGCTGGTCTTCTTGATTCCTGTGTTCGCAGGCATCATCGTGGTTCACATCATGTATCTGCGCAGCATCTTCCGTCCCGAAACCGATCCGTTCTTCCCCGGTACCGTGACGGTTCTCCTTGCGGGTATCATGATGTTCCTGTTCCTCTTCGGTTCCGATTTGATCTTCTCGACCACTCTCAAAGCGGACCTCACCGGCAGCGATCTTCCTTGGACGTTGCTTGGCTTGCACTTCTGGACTCCCGTGCCGTACATTTGGTTCGGCTTGACCTTGTTGCAAAAATGGCTCTTCGCCAAACTGGCACACAAAAAGAAGGTCATCAGCTACACCTGATTTCTCAACACCCGATCCGAACGATCGGGTGTTTTTTTCTTTCTCTTTTATTTGACTTTTTTCGACAGGTATATTATAGCATTCATATAATATTCACATTCCGAAAAGAATGGCCTATCATGCTGAAACGTACGCTCTACGTATTGGCGGTTTTTGCCGTGACGCTTTGCATGGTATTCGGCACAACAGGTTGCTGCTGCAGCTCGCTTGGCGATCTGTTGGAAGATGTTACCGCTTCCCAAACGTCTGCACTCGATACTACGTACGATGACGACGACTACAGCAGCTACGACGATGACGACGATTACGGCAGCTATGACGATGACGACGATTACGGCAGTCTCTCTTCGTCCTATGACTACCTGATCACGGGTTCGTGGGAATTGAACGCCATCAGCGACGAGGGTGAGATCGAGTTCACGTACATCGATTCGGAGGCATATTTTTACAGCAGCCACACCGGCTACATCGAGGTTGATGACAGCACGCTGTACTTCTCTTGGAAGTACGTTTACAGCGACGGCGACACCCGTTTGTTCCAATTGACCACCACGGATGGTTCGGTGATCTATGCTTCGACCTCCGGCGCGGTCTCGTCCTCTCTGTATGACACGCTCGTCGTGATGCTGGAGGGCGATGCGGACGGTTATGTGCTGTTCTTCGAGCGTTAAAAAAACACTTGCATTTTTTAACAAAGAGTGGTATACTCTATGTCGTAGTGAATAATGTATGATTGACAAAGAGTGGGGCGACCCGCTCTTTGTTGTTTGATTGGAGGTTTTTTGCATGGCAGGATCCCCTTCGAAAAAAGGCGGCGGTAACACCGTAGCGGTCTGCCGCGCCATCGCACAGCCCTTTGCCGATCAGCTCGGGCTGATGCTGTGGGACGTTCGTTTCGTCAAGGAAGGTGCTTCGTGGTACCTGCGCTACCTGATCGACAAAGAAGGCGGCGTAACCATCGAGGATTGCGTGGCGCTGTCGCGTCTTCTCAATCCCGCGCTTGACGAAGCCGACCCCATCTCGCAGAGCTATTGCCTGGAGGTCATGTCCCCCGGCATTGAGCGCGAACTGACCCGCCCCGAACACTTTGAGGCGTTCCTCGAATGTGCGATCGTGGTCAAATTGATTCGCCCGCTTGACGGCGTGCGCGAATTCGCGGGCATCCTCGACAGTTACGACGAGGACGGCTCCGTGACCATCACGACCGAAGACGGAGACTCTCTCCGTTTTGAGAAGAAAGATATCGCCCTCGTTCACGTCATTGACGAATGGGACGAAGACGACTCATACGACGAGAATTAAAATATTGGAGGAATCGGAAAAATGAGTAAAGCAAATACCGAGTTTTTCGAAGCACTTCGCCTGCTCGAAAAAGAAAAAGGCATCCCCGCAGATTATCTTCTTGAAAAAATCCAAGCCGCTATCATCATCGCTGTGAAGCGCGATTTCGGCGGCAAAGAAAACATCCACGTTGTCCTCGACGCCGAGAGCAACACCTTCGCCGTCTCGATCGCGAAAACGGTCGTGGAAGAGGTGTTCGATCCCGACGAGGAAATGCTCCGCGAGCAAGCGGTCAAATACAAGAAGTCTGCCAAACTCGGCGACGTTGTGGAAATCCCGCTTGAAACCAAGAAATTCGGTCGCATTGCCGCCGAAGCCGCTAAGCACGTGATCCGTCAAGGCATCCGCGAGGCGGAGCGCAGCCGTCAGCTGCAAGAATTCCAACGCAAGAACCAAGAACTCGTGACCGCCATTGTGCGTCGCGTGGATCCCGTGACGGGTGCCGCGACCGTTGAAATCGGCACATCGCAAGCGGTTCTCCCCCGCACCGAACAACTCGAGAGCGACGCGTTCAACGAAGGCGATCACATCAAAGTGTTCGTGGTGAACGTGCTGGGCGGCGAAAAAGGCGCACGCATGCTTCTCTCCCGCACCCACGCCGGTTTGGTTCGCCGCTTGTTTGAAATGGAAGTTCCCGAGATCTACGGCGGCACCGTCGAAATCAAATCCGTTTCCCGCGAAGCCGGCTCGCGCACCAAGCTTGCCGTTTGGGCGGCGGACGAAAACGTCGATCCCGTCGGCGCTTGCATCGGCCCGCACGGCTCCCGTGTCGCCGGCATCGTTGAGGAACTCGGCGGCGAGAAAATCGACATTGTGCGTTACAGCGACGATCCCGCGACCTACATTGCCGCGGCCCTCTCGCCCGCCAAAGTCACCGCTGTGGAAATCGATCCCGACGGCGCGAAGGCTTGCCACGTGACCGTTCCCGAAAACCAATTGTCGCTCGCGATCGGCAACAAAGGTCAAAACGCTCGTCTTGCCGCGCATTTGACCGGCTGGAAAATCGACATCCGCCCCGAGAGCGGTTTCTTCGGCGACAACGCAGAAGACTGATCCTTTTCCGCAATATACTTCAACAGGAGGCGAATCACCATGGCCGTAACGCCGAAAAAAATTCCGCAACGGCTTTGCACGGGATGCGGCGAAATGAAACCGAAAAAAGATTTGGTGCGCGTCGTGAAACCCAAAGAGGGCGACATCGACATCGATCTGACCGGTCGCGCCAACGGGCGCGGTGCTTACATCTGCCGTCGACTGTCGTGTCTGCAAGCGGCACGAAAAGCGCGTCGCTTCGAAAAAGCGTTCTCCTGTAAAATTCCCGACGAGATATACGATCGGATGGAGGAGGCGCTGAAAAACGATGACGACTCCGAATAAACTGACAGGACTTTTGGGTATGGCGCGTCGCGCGGGACGATTGACCATCGGCTTCGATGCTTCGATCGCCTCGGTGCAGGAAGGCAAAAGCGAATTGATCCTTTTGGCATCCGACGCATCCCCGAAAACCGCAAAGGAATGTACCTTTACCGCCGAAAACTTCGGCGCGCGGGTGATGAGCCTGCCGCTGGACAAAACGGCACTTTCCGAAGTGATCGGTATGAGCAAGCCCGTGGCAGTGCTTGCCGTTTGCGACTCCGGCTTTGCCAAAGCCATCCGTCCACATTGCATAGAGAACTAAAGGAGGAAGATAGCCTATGATGATCAAATACCGCGTCAGCGAAGTCGCCAAGGACTTCGGTGTTCAAAGTAAAAAGATCGTGGAGATCTTGAGCCAATTCTCGGACGCGCCGCGCAAGAGCGCGAGCGCTTTGGAAGAAGACGAACTCAACTGGATCTTCGAATATTTCACCAAAGAAACGCAAGTTGACAGCTTCGATGCGTATTTCGCCAAGGCGGAAGAGCGCCGTCAACAAGAAGCGGCGGCTCGCGAACAAACCGAAGCCGCCAAACGCGCTGAGGAAGCCGCCGCCATCGAGGCCGCCGCTCGCGAAGCACGCGAAAAAGCCGCCAAAGCGAAGGCGGAAGGTAAGCCCGAACCCGCTGTGGTCATTCCCCAGCGTCAACCCAAAGTCAAGAAAGACAAAGCGCCCGCCGCTCCCAAAGCCCCTGTGGAGCGTCGCACCGTCGACACCCGCACTCCGCAAGTGGATGTGGGTCGCTACGACGAGCGCTTTGACGTGATGGCACAAACCTCCAACCGCGTGCGCGGCGACGGCGGTGCTGTCAAAAAACAAAAGATCAACCAACGCTCGCAGGATTATCGCAAACCCCAGCGCCGTCGCGAGACCGAGAAAGAGCGCATGGATCGCATTGAGCGCGAGCGCAAGAAGAAGCAACTCACCATCACCGTCGGCGACAGCATCACCGTCGGCGAGCTTGCCTCCCGTTTGAAGGCAACTTCGGGCGAGGTCATCAAGAAGTTGATGATGATGGGCATGATGGTCAGCATCAACGAAGAAATCGACTTCGACACCGCGTTCCTCGTGGCGGAAGAATTCCACA
>JAZTZV010000112.1:0-7986 GCA_045637645.1 Acutalibacteraceae bacterium
CAAATGCGGATTCTTCAACAGCTGCGTCCAGAGCTGTGATCTTTTCTTCGCCGCAGAATACGCCGCCCTGCTGGATCAGACGTCTTGCCTCACTCTTGGAAGCACAGAGCTTTGCCTTGATCAGCATATCGATAACAGTGATTTTTCCGTCAGCAAAATCGGCATCTTCCAGCGTAGTGGTAGGCATATCCGCTGCAGATGCACCGCCGTTTGCAAACAAGGCCTTGGCAGCATTCTGTGCCTTTACGGCTTCTTCTTCGCCGTGCACCAGCTTGGTGAGTTCAAAAGCAAGAATCTCTTTGGCGGTGTTGAGTTGACTGCCTTCCCAGGTGTCCATCTCGTTGATTTGCTCGAGCGGCAGGAAGGTCAGCATACGCAAGCATTTGAGAACGTCGGCATCCGCCACGTTGCGCCAGTATTGATAGAAATCGAACGGCGAGGTCTTGTTCGGATCCAGCCACACAGCGCCCGATTGCGTTTTGCCCATCTTCTTGCCCTCGGAGTTGAGAAGCAGGGTGATGGTCATCGCGTAAGCGTCTTTGCCGAGCTTGCGGCGGATAAGCTCCGTGCCGCCGAGCATGTTGCTCCATTGATCATCGCCGCCGAATTGCATGTTGCAGCCGTATTTCTCGTAAAGCGCAAGGAAGTCATAGCTTTGCATGATCATGTAGTTGAATTCGAGGAACGACAGACCGCGTTCAAGGCGTTGCTTGTAGCATTCGGCGGTCAGCATGCGGTTGACGCTGAAGCATGCGCCGACGTCGCGGAGCAGTTCGATGTAGTTGAGTTTTGTGAGCCAATCGGCGTTGTTGACCATCAATGCTTTGCCTTCGGAGAAGTCGATAAAACGGCTCATTTGTTGTTTGAAGCATTCGCAGTTGTGCGCGATGGTCTCGGTGGTCATCATTTGACGCATGTCGGTGCGACCGGAAGGATCGCCGATCATCGCTGTGCCGCCGCCGATGAGAGCGATGGGGCGGTTGCCCGCCATTTGCAAACGCTTCATCAAGCACAGTGCCATGAAGTGACCGACGTGCAGGCTGTCCGCCGTCGGGTCAAAGCCAATGTAAAACGTGGCTTTGCCGTTGTTGATCATGTCCTTGATCTCGTCTTCGTCGGTGACCTGCGCGATTAAGCCGCGTGCCACCAGTTCTTCGTATAAAGTCATAAGAAAAGCCTCCTTAAAGGTTTATGGATAAAACAAAAAACTCCCGTCCTCTAAAGGACGAGAGAAATTCCCGTGGTACCACCTTTGTTCGTCGCAAAGTTTGCGACCTCAAACACGCGATAACGGGCGCATCCCGTCGCGGCCTACTGCGAAAAATCGGTTCGGTGCGAAGCTCCGAGGTGTATTCGCAAAGGATCTTTTGTGCGCCTCTCATCTGCCGGCAACTTTCTGTTCAAAAGGGTTTCCTTGCTACTTGTCCTCATCACAGCTTGAATATTGTCGCTATTATATCTTTTTTTTCGGCAAATGTCAAGAAGAATGAGAATTTTGGTTGTAATTTCGAAAGAGATGTGTTAAAATAAAATGAAATTGTCTGCAACCAAGACAGACAAAGGAGGAAGACGATATGAAACATCTTTTCAAGCGTGTGACAGCGTGCTTGCTTTGTATGGCACTGCTTGTCATTCCGATGCAACTGTCTCCTGTGGCGGCGGAAGCAACGGAGAAAACGGTTCTTGCGTATGTGCCGCTCGACGACCGTCCTGTTGTGGTCGACCGTGTGGTTTACGGTGCAGGTTCGGCGGGCTTTGACATTGTGCTCCCGCCCGATGCGTCGTGGTATCAAACCCACCTTGACAATCAACTTGTCAACAAAGACAATCCCGACACCAAATACACCGACGAACGCCAAGTGGGTAACGGTGCGGCGATCATGGATTGGCTTGAGGAGATGGAAGCGAACGGCTGTGACCATTACATCATTCACCTCGACATGATGTTCTCGGGCGGTCTTGTCGGCTCTCGCTATCCCGATACGCATTATGGTTCGGATGGCTATCTGAACATTTCCGAGCAACTCGAGATTGCCGAGCGCTTGGTGGCGATCAGTGAAAATCCGGAAAACCATGTGTATTACGTGGATACCGTGATGCGTCTTGCTTCGACCGGCGGCTTCAAAGGCTATGAAAGCGATATGTACAATAAGCTTCGCGAGTATTGCAAGCAACCGCGTTTTGACTTGAATGAGAACAACTGGAAAACCACCAATTACGAAACAGCTTGCAAGATCCTGACGGATCCCAAAGACAGCATCTATTATTTCTATAATATCGGTGCCAACTGGGCATCGCTGGATAAAAAAGGTCTGACCGACGAGCAAATCAAGTTGTACAACCTTGCTCGTCAGCGTAAGATGCGTCTCATCAACTATATGATGCAGTATGCACCGTCGTCGTATTACATCATCGGTGTTGACGACGCCAGTCCTCAAGTGACCATCCAAACCAACGACATCGATTTTATCCACGCCCGTATGGCCGCGATGGGTATTGAATATTCGTTGTTTGCGGATACCGACTCGGCAGGTTTGATGGCACTCTCTCGCCTCACCACCGACTATTACAACGACACGAAGATCCCCGTTAAGGTTCGTTACTACGGCGACATGGCGGATAAGCCTGCGGACGGCTACGACATCGGCACTCTGCGCACCAACGTGCAATCGCACGTGGAATGCGCCAACGGTGTTGTAACCGATGGCACGGGTAAGGTCGAACTCTTGGTTCTCACCAAGATCAGCGATTCGCACACCATTCACGGCAACGGCGCCAGCTCCACTTACAGAAACAACATCGACAAGCTTGTTGCACAAGCGAACGCGAATATCGCCAACAACATCCCGACCATTATTGTCGATTGCTCGACCGAAGACAACTATCGTGCGTCGTGGGTGAAAGGCAGAAAAGATTCCGCCAACTTCAAAAACTTGCAAGACGAGCTTTTGACGAAGGTTGAGATTTCCAAGCTGATGGGTTATTCCAACTGGAATACCGTCGGTAACACCCTCGGCATTGCGATCGGTCAAGGTATGGCGCGTTACGGCTATCTCGCCAATGCGGAGAACATCACCGCCGCTTCTCACAAAGCGTTTTTGCAGGCGATAACTTATGCTTACATCAAGGACATCACCTACAATGCGCGTAACAAGATGAGCGATTACACTTGGCAGTTCCAATACTGGGTCCGCTATAAGGCGGGCGGTACCGGCTGGGTTGACGGTAACTTCTTCGCACAAATGATGGCATTCAAGGATGATTCCACGTACAAAGAGGATTGGGAATTGTCTCGCGGTGAGCATGTTGTCAACAACGAGCTGACCTATTGCATGATGCAACAGAACGATCCCAATGCGTACACCGGTTGCGGTCAACAAGTGCTCAATGCCATTGCGGCGGGTGAGATTTATACCGACTTGAGCGGCCGTGTGACCACGATGGGGATCGGCAATGTGACGGTTGACAACTTCCGTTGCCCGTGGTACCGTCAATTTGAGATCACGTTTGACATCTTTGTCGCGCTTGATTTCTACAGCGTCGGCAACTTCCTGACCGGTATTTCCGCTCAAGAAACCGTGGCGACGTTTGCGGATCAATCGGCGGTGCAATTCGGCGCTTCGTCCGTTGTCGTGAAGAATTTCAACGGTGTTGTGGCTTCGAGCAACGACAAGGTCGGCACGGGCTTCACCTTGACGGCGAACGGCAGCACCTACACGGTCGTTGTTTACGGTGACGTCAACGGTGACGGCAACGCCAACACAGTGGATATTCGTAACATCATGACCCACGTGCTCGGATCGGCGACCTACTCGAACGCGCAATCGGAGGCGGCGGATCATGACGGTGTCGGAGGCGTGACCAGCACCGACGCACGTCGTTGGCTCCAAGATTCCCTCAAAGCGTAATGTATCAAAAGAAGCTGTTGCTTGGCAACAGCTTCTTTTTTTGTGCTTTTGCACAGAGATCGTCGGCATCCTTTTGTGAAAACACATATTGTGTTTTCAAATTGGTTTTGCTACAATAATTGTATCCGAAAAACTCTTCTCTTGTACGGAGGTAACGTGTATGAAATCGGTATGCAAACGTTTAACGGCGTATCTGCTGTGTGTGGTGTTGCTCGTCACATCGCTGTCGGTCATGTCCGTTTCTGCGATTTCGACGGCATCGGCGTCCGATGCGCCGATCTTGGCGTATGTGCCGCTCGACAACCGCCCCGTTGTGTATCAACGTGTGCAAATGGCAGCGGGCGCTGCGGGTTTTGACATTCGCCTGCCCGACGAAGAACTGTTCGTCACCAAGCTCGACGGTCAAGGCGGCACGGGCATCAAAGGTTCGCAACACGGCGACGGAGCCGCGATCATGGATTGGCTTGATCAAATGGAAAAAGACGGTTGCAACACCTATATCATCCATTTGGATCAGATGTTCTCGGGCGGTCTTGTCGGCTCTCGTCACCCCGACTCCGAAACCATTACCGCTGAAGAACTCGACATTATGGAACGTCTTCTCAAGATTTCGAACGACCCTTCGAACAAGGTGTATTATATCGACATTGTGATGCGTCTGGCTTCTACGGCGAGCTACAAAGGCTACGAATCCGCCCAATACAGCGCGTTGCGCGAATGGGGCGCCATCGATCGCTATATCATGAATACGTCCGGCTTCTACACAAGCGATTACGATGCATCGGTTCAACAACTCAATGCGATCCACACGAACTACCGCAAGGGTACCGACGGCAGCACGATTGCGTACAATACCTCGGCGCTGACGGAAGCGAATGTCAAAGAGTATCTTGCGTTCCGTAAACGCAAGATGATGCTGATGAACATGATGATCCAAAACATCGGCACCAACTCCGCTTACCTCGTCGGTGTGGACGACTCCACCCCGAACAAGAACATTCAGTGGAACGAACTCGCGTTCCTTGATGCCCGTGCGGAAGTCATGGGCCTTGATTACGTGCGCATGTCCGACACCGACTCCATCGGTTTGATGGCGGTGGCGCGTTGCGTGAATGATTATTACGGCGTGCGTCCGCGTGTGCAAGTGCGCTATTACGGCAACAAAGCCGACGCAAACGATGACTACGGCAATGACACCCTGCGCAAAAGTGTGGACGATCACATTTTGTGTTTGAACGCCGACTCGGTTTCGTCGAACGCCGACATCGAGGTGTTGGTGTTGACACAACCCGACAGCTCGTATAAAGATCAAACCTATAAAGATAACATCGACGCGCTGGTGAAAAAAGCCAACAGCAATATCAGTAATCATATTCCAACAATCGTCATCGAAGTCTCCGAAGTGTACGGCGACGCATGGGGAAACGGCAGTAAAAACCTGCAGGATGAATTGCTTAACAACGTGGAGATCGGTCGCTTGATGGGCTATTCCAACTGGAACACCGTCGGCAACTCGATCGGCATTGCGCTCGGCATGGGTGTGGCGCGTTACAGCTATCTCGACTACGAAGAGAACATCACCGCCGAATCCCACAACTGGCATCTGCAAAGCCTGACCTACGCGTTCGTGAAAGACATTTCCTACAACGCGCGTAACAAACTGAACACCTGGCACTCCTATGCCAAGAGTTCCTTCCACTATTGGCTTGTTAAGACCAAGGGTTGGTACGACAACAACTTTTTCCTCGACCAAACCGCCGGCACCGTGAACAACATGGACAGCTACGACGGTAAGTCGGACGGCAACGTCACGTCGGGTCGTGCGTACATCAACAAAGCGCTCGAAGATTTTATGCGCGGCAACGCCAAGAGTTATGTCGGAAGCACCTATACTGCCCCGACGGCAACGGCGGATTACATCGTGAACAAGTTGCTGGACGATCAAATCTATACCAACTTCAACCGCACGGTGCAAACAGCCGATATCGGCACCATTAAACTCAGCGACTTCTACTTCCCGTGGGATCGTCACTTCGAGATTTATTTCACCGTGACGGCAACGGTTGAGAACGAACACACGTATTACAGCAATCAAAAGAACTGGACGGATGCCGACGGCAACGCGACGAACGTGTTGTGGCGCGTACCGACGGCGCAAACCGCCAAGACCTTCAAAGCTCATGCGACGGAGCAATACAGCGCAGTGGCGTCGTTGAAGGATGCGAGCGGCAATACCCCGAGTGACACGGCGTATGTCGGCACGGGCTATACCGTTTCGATCAACAGCGTGACGTACATCGCTGTGGTCAAGGCGGATGTCAACGGCGACGGCTTGATCAAAACCAACGATGTGCGCGCGGTGATGATGCATGTTCTCGGTCAAAGCAAACTTTCCACCGCACAGCAAGCGGCGGCGAATGTGCATACGGACAACTTGGCAATCACCAGTACCGATGCGCGCCAGCTTCTTCAAATGACACTTCGATAAGTCATCTTTCAAAATCGGTTACCGCTTGCGGTAACCGATTTTTTTTGTGCTCGAGCTTTTTTGCGATTTCTCTCGTTGACGAACGACGAAGGGTGTGATAAAATACTTATATGTATGTTTGAGGAAAGAAGGATCACAGATGGCATCCATCGGCTTTGATAATCAACAATATCTTACGATGCAATCGGCGCAGATCCGCGAACGCATCGCTCAATTCGGCGGTAAGCTGTATTTGGAGTTCGGCGGCAAGCTGTTCGACGATTTTCATGCGTCGCGCGTGCTGCCCGGTTTTGCGCCCGACAGCAAGGTGCGTATGCTTCAACAATTGAAGGATGAAGTCGAAATGGTCATCACCATCAACGCCGCCGATATTGAAGCGAACAAAATCCGCGGAGACTACGGCATCACCTATGACGAAGATGTCCTTCGCTTGATCGATACATTTCGCGAATTGGGGCTTTATGTCGGCAGCGTCGTGTTGACTCGCTATACAGGACAGGCCTCCGCAAACGCGTTTTTGAAGCGTTTGAATGCGCTTGGCATCCGTTGCTATCGTCACTATCCCATCGCGGGCTATCCGCATGATGTGTCGCATATCGTCAGCAACGAAGGTCTCGGCCAAAATGAATATATCGAAACGTCGCGTTCGTTGATCGTCGTCACCGCCCCCGGCCCCGGAAGCGGTAAAATGGCAACCTGCCTGTCGCAGTTGTATCACGATCATAAGCGCGGCATCACGGCGGGTTATGCGAAGTTTGAAACGTTCCCGATTTGGAATCTGCCTTTGAAGCATCCCGTGAACTTGGCGTATGAAGCGGCGACGGCGGATCTCAACGATGTCAATATGATCGACCCGTTCCACCTCGAAGCCTATGGTGAGACGGCGGTCAACTACAATCGCGACGTGGAAATTTTCCCCGTTCTCAACGCGATCTTCGAACGCATCCAAGGCGAATCGCCTTACAAATCGCCGACCGACATGGGCGTTAACATGGCGGGCAACTGCATCATCGACGATGAAGTGTGTTGTCACGCATCGCGCATGGAGATCCTGCGCCGTTATCATGCGGCGGGTGTTAAACGTCTGCGCGGTATGGGAAATGAAACCGAACTCCCGAAACTGGAACTCCTGATGAAGCAAGCGAAGGTCAGCGCGGATATTTTCCCTGCTGTGTCTGCGGCGCTTCTCAAAGCGGAGACGACGGGCGCGCCTGCGGGCGCGATGGTACTTCCCGACGGTCGCGTGATCACGGGTCGCACCTCCGATACGCTCGGTGCCGCTTCGGCGCTTCTTCTCAACGCCCTCAAAGCGCTCGCCGGTATCGACGATCGATTCCATTTGATCTCCGCGCAGGTGCTTGAGCCGATCTGCGATCTTAAGACGCAGTATCTGCTTCATAAAAATCCGCGTTTGCATACCGATGAGGTGCTGATGGCGCTTACGATGTCAGCGCTCACCAATCCGCTCGCGTTGCAAGCCAAAAAGCAACTTCCGCATTTGCGCGGAAGCGACGCACACTTCACGGTGGTGCTCAGCGAAGAAGACGAAATGCTGCTTCGTCGCCTCGGCATCAACGTCAAGTCGGAGGC
>JAZTZV010000113.1:0-6584 GCA_045637645.1 Acutalibacteraceae bacterium
GGCCACGGAGTAGGCACGAACCTACACGAAGACCCCAACGTTCCGAACTTCGGAACGGCCGGACGCGGTCCCCGACTGCTCCCCGGCATGACCCTCGCCATTGAACCCATGATCAACGCGGGTACACATGAGGTAAAAGTCCTCGGTGACAAATGGACGGTGGTCACGGCAGACGGACGTCTGTCGGCGCATTTTGAGCATACGATCGCCATCACCCCCGACGGTCCCGTCATCATGACGCAACCGTAAGAAAAGGCGGTGGCTGCAATGTTCAAATGCCAACAGGTTGTTCTTTCGCTCGCAGGTCGCGACGAAGGACAGCTTCTGGCGGTGGTGCGCGAGGATGAACACGGCGTGTGGCTTGCCGACGGCAAGCGGCGTCCGCTTGAACGTCCCAAGCGCAAAAATCCCCGCCACCTTCGACCGCTCGACATCGAGATCGGTCGGGAAGCCATGACGACCAATCGTGCTCTGCGAAAAGCCCTGCGGCAAATCAAAGAGCGTGACGCATAAGCGGTGAGTACCGCTTAAAAGGGAGGTTACGGAATGTCCAAGGCGGATGTGATCGAATTGGAAGGTGTGGTCGTGGAAGCACTCCCGAACGCCACTTTCCAAGTAGAACTGGCCAATGGCCGCCAAATCCTGGCTCATATCTCCGGCAAATTGCGCATGAATTACATTCGCATCCTGCCGGGTGACAAGGTCACGGTGGAAATGTCCCCGTATGATCTTACGAAGGGCCGTATTACATGGCGTACGAAATAAACCATGCACACGAGGACACGTGTGCCAATCACAACGAGGTGCCTTATGCACCAAGGAGGTATTCGTTATGAAAGTCAGACCTTCTGTTAAGAAAATCTGCGAAAAATGAAAAGTCATCAAGCGCAAAGGCCGCATCATGGTGATTTGCGAGAACCCGAAGCATAAGCAGCGCCAGGGCTAATGCCGCTGGCACGTAATTTGCAACCGAAAGGAAGGATACATTATGGCGCGTATTGCTGGTGTTGACCTGCCCAGAGATAAACGCATCGAAATCGGCCTGACCTATATCTACGGTATCGGCCGCAAATCCGCCTGCGACATCCTCGCGGCGACCGGTGTTGATCCGGATATCCGTGTTCGTGACCTGAGTGAAGACGATGTGTCGAAGCTCCGCGATCATATTGACAAGAACTACACTGTGGAAGGCGACCTTCGCCGCGACGTCGCGTTTGACATCAAACGCCTCATCGAAATCGGCAGCTACCGCGGTCTCCGTCACCGCAAAGGTCTGCCGGTGCGCGGTCAGCGCTCCAAGACCAACGCTCGTACCCGTAAGGGTCCGAAGAAGACCATCGCCAACAAGAAGAAGTAAGCAGGAGGGATAAACAATGGCTGCTGCAAAAGCTACTGCGCGCAAGGGTGCTACCCGTCGCCGCAAAGAACGCAAGAACATTGAACGTGGCGCCGCGCATATCCAGTCCACGTTCAATAACACCATCGTCACCTTGACCGACCTTCAAGGCAATGCCCTTTCTTGGGCGAGCGCCGGCGAGCTCGGTTTCCGTGGCTCGAGAAAATCCACCCCGTTCGCTGCTCAATCCGCTGCGGAAACCGCCGCGAAGGCAGCAATGGAGCACGGCCTGAAATCGGTCGAAGTGTACGTTAAGGGCCCGGGCGCCGGCCGCGAAGCCGCGATCCGCGCTCTGCAGTCTGCAGGCCTCGAGGTCACCATGATTAAAGACGTGACCCCCGTGCCGCACAACGGCTGCCGTCCGCCCAAGAGAAGACGCGTGTAATCAGGAGGTATAACAATGGCTAGATATACCGGTGCGGTGTGCCGTCAATGCCGCCGCGAAGGACAAAAACTCTTTTTGAAGGGTGAGCGCTGCTATACCGGCAAATGCGCCCTCGAGCGCCGCAGCTACGCCCCCGGCCAACATGGCCAGGGCCGTAAAAAGGTCTCCGAGTATGGCAAGCAGCTGCGCACCAAGCAGTATGCGAAGCGTTACTATGGCGTGCTGGAAGGTCAGTTCCGCCACTATTTCGAAATGGCTGAGAAAATGCACGGTGTTACCGGTGCTTGTTTGCTCAGCTTGCTGGAATCCCGTCTCGATAACGTTGTGTATCGCCTCGGTTTCGCCAGCTCTCGTGCACAAGCTCGTCAGCTTGTGACCCAAGGTCACTTCACCGTGAACGGCCGCAAGGTCAACGTTCCCTCTTTCCTCGTGAAGCCCGGCATGGTCGTGGCGATCTCCGAGAAGAGCCGTCAACTCGGCGCGATCAAAGCGATCGTCGAGGCGAACGAGTCCCGTCCCGTTCCGAAGTGGCTTGAGCTCAACCGCGAGGCTCTCGAAGCGAAGGTTGTCACCCTCGCTGCCCGTGAGGACATCGATCTCCCGATCGAAGAGACCCTCATCGTCGAGTTGTACTCGAAATAAGCGACCCCCGACGGTTAATTATTTACAAAACATTATACGGCAATACGCGATGCGTATCGCGTATTTGCCGGTGCTACTTAAGGAGGGTTTTGCATGATCGAGATTGAGAAGCCCAGAATCGAAGCGTTGGATCTTGCTGCCGACGGCACCTACGGTAAATTCACCGTGGAGCCGCTCGAGCGTGGCTACGGCACGACGCTCGGTAACAGCCTGCGCCGCGTGCTGCTTTCGTCGCTGCCCGGCGTTGCCGTGACCTCTATCAAGGTCGACGGCATCCTGCACGAGTTTTCCACTGTGGAAGGCGTGAAGGAAGACATCACCGAGATCGTCCTGAACATTAAGGGTCTGTTTGCACGCATCAACGGCGAAGCGCCGAAGACCGTGTACATCGATGCCCAAGGCCCCTGCGAGGTCACTGCCGGTTCGATCAAGTGCGACAGTGAAGTGGAGATTTTGAACCCGGAGATGCACATCGCCACTCTTGGTGACGGTGCCACTCTCCGTATGGAGATCAGCATGGATAAGGGCCGCGGCTATGTGTCCGCGGAGCGTAACAAGCAATTGCTTGCTCCCGTGATCGGTGTGATCCCCGTCGACTCCATCTACACCCCTGTTTCGAAAGTGAACTACACAGTCGAAAACACCCGTGTCGGTCAAATCACCGATTATGATAAGCTGACACTTGAAGTTTGGACGAACGGCACGATTTCCGCGAAAGAAGCGGTCGCGCTCGGCGCGAAGGTGCTCACCGAGCACTTGAATCTGTTTGTTGATTTGTCCGCGGAAGCCTATGCCGGCGATTCCATCATGGTGGAGAAGGACGACAAGGGCAAGGAGAAGGTCCTCGAGACGACGATCGAGGAACTCGAACTGTCCGTCCGTTCGTTCAACTGCCTCAAGCGTGCCCAAATCAGCACCGTTGAAGACCTCATCAGCCGCTCTGAAGAGGACATGATGCGTGTGCGTAACCTCGGCCGCAAATCGCTGGATGAAGTGATCAACAAGCTCGCTTCGCTCGGCTTCAGCCTGCGTCAAGACGAAGAGTAACTTAAAGGAGTGAATTCAAATGCCCGGAACGAGAAAGCTCGGCAGACCCACCGCATCGCGTTTGGCTATGCTGCGGGCTATGGTGACCTTTTTGCTCGAGAACGGCCGCATTGAGACCACGGTGACCCGTGCGAAAGAAGTGCGTTCGATGACCGAGAAAATGATCACGATTGCTAAGAATCCCACGCTCGCGAACAAGCGTCAGGTGATGGCGTTTGTCACCAAAGAGAGCGTCTGCAAGAAATTGTTTGATGAGATCGCGCCCGCGTATGCAGAGCGCAACGGCGGTTACACCCGCATCATCAAGACCGGTGCTCGTCGCGGCGATGCCGCTGAGATGGCGATCATCGAGCTGGTGAAATAATTTCTCTCAACATTCAAAAAGCCACCCGTTTCGGGTGGCTTTTTTCTTTCCCATATTAAAAAAGCCGCGCGATTTCATCGAAAATCGCACGGCTTTTACTCATATACCTTACATAAACATGTCCAGCGGGATGCCGCCGACCGCTACAATCAACATGATGAAATACAACAACAGCGCAAGCAGTCCGACAATCGCCGCCAGTAGGTAGGTGCAGAAGAACGAGCGTGCATAAGCGCGACGGTTGAGGTTTTTCTTGCTGAACGCAAACACGATCTGCAGGATAAAACCAACAATCGGAATCGCAAAGAGAATATTGTACCCAACATACCCCCAAGCGGACAGCGGACGATATTGAGAAGGAATGGTAGGTTCGGTCGTCGTTGTCTTCGTCGCAGGTGCCGGTGTGGGTTCCGTCGCAGGTGCAGGTGTGGGTTCCGTCGCAGGTGCAGATACCGGCGTAGGTGTCGGAGGCACGGGAGGCACAGCCGATTGCGTCGGTGCATTTTTCAACGGCTTACCGCAGGAAGCACAAAAAGCAGCCGAATCCGCATTTTGGTTACCGCAAAACGGGCAGAACATGATGAAAAACCCCTTTCGAAACAATATTTGAATTATGTTTATTGTAGCGTTTCCGACATAAAATGTCAATTCTTTTGCGTGAAAAGGTGCTGTGGATGTCGAACGTAGATAAATCTCCAATGAAATACAGGATGGGAATTGACTTTTCGGCGAGAATCCAGTATGATATTTATATATATACCCCTATTTCGGTACGAGAGGAACGATAAACGATGAAAAAGACTTTCTTGAGCATCGTGCTGAGCATCGCCATGCTGATGAGCATGTTGTCGGTGATGTCGGTGGCACCGGCATCGGCTGACACAGCTCAACCTGCGACGGTGTCTGTCGGCACAGGCGATATCGACGGCGACGGCGTTATCAATATGCGTGATTACATGCAGGTAATGCTGTATGTCGGCGGACAATACAAGCTGACGAGCGCACAGTTGGCGGCGGCGGATGTTGTGGCCGACGGCGTTGTGGATATCAACGACATGACGCGTATGGGCATGTTTGTGGAAGGAGCATACGATACACTCGGCGGCGTTGCCACGCAACGCGCGGATTTGTACACGACCTTGACGGTGAGTAAAGTTGCCACTTCGCAAATCATCGAAGAGGGCGAAACCGTAGAATTCACGGTCTCGGCATCGGCGATGACCGATCTTGTCGGTTTGGAAATGCATTTGGCATATGATAAAACCAAGCTGCAATTCGTCAGCGGTTCGTCCGCACGCCGTGAGTTGTCGATCGGCTTTAATGCGGCACCGTTGCTTCCTGAACAGGCGGGCGGCGAGTTGTGGATCGCAACGATGACAACGAAAGGTGTGGCGATCAGCGAGAATGAGACGCTGATGACACTTCGTTTCAAAACGCTTTGCGATATCACGTCCGACACAAGCGTGCGCGCGTTGACGTGCAAGGCGGTGTCCGAGCAAGCGCTTGCCGCTTGGGAAACTGTGACGGCTGATGCTGTGGATGGCGGCATTGTGTTCGAACAAATGACGACTCCGACATCCCCTGTGGATCCTGAACAACTCTATATTGTCTACACGGTTGAAACCGTGAAGCACGAAGGCACTCTTGCGGCGGGCGAGACGGTGACGTTGAATGTGTCGGCGAGTGAAGTGAACGACCTCAACGGTGTGCAGGTGTATCTTTGCTTCGATGACACGAAGTTTGAATATGTCAGCGGCGCGTATGTCGGTGCCGTGAATACGTTTGCCTACAAAGTCATCAAAGCGAATCCGCAAAAGCCCATGACGGACGGCGGCGAAGTGTGGTTGACGGCGATGGACATGAACGAGCATGCCTTTGCACAAGATACGGTGTTTGCCACGATCACGTTGCGCGCTTTGACCGATATTTCCGAGGATGAGACGGTCGGTGTGTGCTATGCGCAAGCATCGTCGCTTGACAGCACCATCAAAGGCTATTTGCCGAAAACGGTGGCTGTGAACGGCGGTGTTGAGATCCTGCCGATCACAACTACGACCACAACTACGACCACAACGACTACAACGACTACAACGACCACTACAACGACCACTACGACTACAACAACTACGACCACCACAACCACCACTACTACTACCACCACTACTACAACCACGACTACCACGACCACTACAACGACGACCACGACGACGGCTTCCAATGTGAAAAACGGTCTGGTCAAAGACAGCGACGGCAACATCCGCTACTACGTGGACGGTGTTGCGATCTACGCAGGTGTCGTGCAGGACGCCGAGGGTAACTTCTACTACATCAACTCGTCGCTCAAAGCGGTCAAGAACACGTCCTACACGATCGGCGAAAACCGCACCAACGGCTTGGTTCCTGCGGGACGCTATACCTTCGATGCCGAGGGCAAGATGATCGATCCGCCGACGTCTTCGACGACGGTGACGACCTCCACCTCGGAGACGCAAGCCGAGACCACCACGACGACCGCTTCGAACGTGAAGAACGGTCTGATCAAAGACAGCGACGGCAACATCCGTTACTACGTGGACGGTGTTGCGATCTACGCAGGTGTCGTGCAGGATGACGAGGGCAACCTCTACTACATCAACTCGTCGCTCAAAGCGATCAAAAACACGTCCTACACGATCGGCGAAAACCGCACCAACGGCTTGGTTCCTGCGGGACGCTATACCTTCGATGCCGAGGGTAAGATGATCAATCCG
>JAZTZV010000114.1:0-7927 GCA_045637645.1 Acutalibacteraceae bacterium
CGCCGCATGCGTTACAATGCAACGCGCGTCATAGGCATCGGCGGCGGATTGCGCCGAAAAACGGAATACATCCCCCTCAAAGCCATCGACGATCGCGTTCGCCCACGCATCGTCGGCGTTGACGATCGCGCGAGACGCACGCGTAAACAAACGCTTTTTCGCGTCGCAATATGCTTCCATGGTTTTATGGTAATCCAAATGGTCTTGCGTCAGGTTGGTGAACACCGCCGCGTCAAAGAGGCAACCCTCCACACGATCTTGATCGAGCGCGTGCGAGCTGACTTCCATCACGGCATAGGTGCAACCTTCTTTGAGCATCAATGACAGCATGCTTTGCAGATCGTACGGATCGGGGGTCGTGTGACCCGACGGCAACACACGGTCACCCACCATATTTTGGATCGTGCCGATCAGCCCCACCTTGTGACCCGCTTGCTCGAGGATCGCCTTGAGCATATAGGTCATGGTGGTTTTGCCGTTCGTGCCCGTAATGCCGATCAGATGCAACTGCTCGGCAGGATTTCCAAACCAGTTTGCACAAAGCTGTGCCCATACGCGACGCGTGGACGGCACCGTCAGCTCGCGTTCCAGACCCATGGGGCGTTGTGTCACCACAAGTGCCGCGCCCGCATCGTGCGCCGCCTGCGCAAAACGATGGCCGTCAACGGCGGTTCCTTCAATGCACACAAACACATAACCCGCTTCTACGCGACGAGAATCGCATGTCAAACCCGCCACCGTCGTTTGATCGGTATACGGCGCAATTCCGTGAAGCAATTGCTGTACAGTCATGGCTTTTCTCTCCTTTTCCCCATGTTCCTTTTATTGGTCGATTTATTTATTCGATCGAATCCTGATAGATGAATTCAACGGTCACGATCGTACCCATCGGCACTTCGGTGCCGGGCGCGATGCTTTGCGACGCCGCCAGCGCACCGCCGCCTTCCAAATCCGTGCCGCTGAGTTGTAAGTTCAAATCATAATAAACCGCAAGTTCCGCCGCACCCGAGACGGTATAACCCGTGAAATCAGGCACCGTCGTCACATCGGATTCCACACTCAATTGATCGGTGTACAGTACAACCGTGCCTTCCGCGGGGATCGATTGTCCCGCTTCGGGGATTTGCTTAACAACGGTCGAGCCGTCGCCTTGCACGCGGACGGTCAAGCCTTGGTTTTGGATCATGGCTTCCGCCACCACCAGTTCCAATCCTTCAACCGACGGAGTACTGCGGTTAAGGTCAGCAAGCTCCGATTGCGTATAATGCGGTTCGATACCGAGATAAGGCAAGGTGTCTTGCAAAATCTTTTTGGCAACAGGAGCCGCGATCGTACCACCGTAGCGAATCTCACATTGCGGCTCATCGATCAGCACCAGCACGGCGATTTGCGGATCGTCCGCGGGAGCAAAGCCGCCGAAGGATGCGACAACGTTGACGCCGCCTTCTTCGGTTTTTTCGGACGTACCGGTTTTACCCGCCACGCGATAGCCCGCGACATACGCGTTTTTACCGCCGCCCGATTCCACCGCGACGCGAAGCAGTTCCGACACGCGCGACGCGGTATCCGAGGAGATCACTTGACGTTTGACGGTCGTGGAGGTATTGGACACCACGTTGCCGTCCGCATCCATCACCTGCTTGACAACGTACGGTTGCAAAAGCTGACCGCCGTTGGCAATCGAGGAGACCGCGGTAATCATTTGAATGGGCGTCACCTTAAAGGTCTGACCCATCGACGAAACTGCCAGCTGAACGGGATCAAGGTCATCCTGCGAGTGATACAAACTCGCAGAAATGGTGCCTTCGCCGAGCATATCGATACCGGTCGTTTCGGTGAAACCGAAGCCGGTGTAATATTTATAGTATAAATCGCGTCCGACCGACAAGCCGATTTGAATGAACGCGGGGTTACAGGAATTGCAAATGGCATCGCCGAGCGATTGCGTCAAGTGCGCATCGGGATACACGTGACAACGGACGGTCGTGTCAAGCACGGTTTCCGCGCCGCCGCAATAATACGAGCTGTTTTCCGAGACAACGCCTTCCTCGAGAGCCATCGCTGTCGTAAACATTTTGAACACCGAACCGGGCTCATAATATTCCGAGATCGCTTTGTTTTTCCATTGCTTTACTTGAGCGGCATATATTGCATCTGTTTTTTCATCGCCCGAAAGCTCGCCGATCATCGTCGCTTCGGTGGGATTGGCGATCGTCCACGGATCATTGGGGTTGTAATCGTCTTTCGTCGCCATAGCGAGGATCGCGCCGGTTTTGACATCCATAACGATCGCGCAAGCGCGGTTGGTCGCACCGGTCGACACCAACGCCTCTTCCAAATGCTTCTCACAATAATGCTGGATCGTTTGGTCGATGGACAGCACCAAACTGTTGCCGTCTTCGGCATCGACTGTCTTTTCATAGGACAGGAGGTTCGGGAGATTTTCGCCCCAACCGTTTTGAGCGGTTACGATACGACCCGCTTCGCCTTCGAGCAAGCCGTTATATTCCGCCTCCAAGCCTTCCAAGCCCGTGTTTTCCGTGCCCGTGAAACCAAGCACGCACGACAACAGCGAGCCGTAAGGATACACACGTTTGTAGTCGGTGATCAAACGGAACACGCCGCCCATTTTGTTTTCCTCGACCCAAGCGGTCAATTCCTCGGCAAGCGGACGTTCAATCTTGCTTTTTACCACTTCGTATTGCGATTCGGTGCGGCACGCTTTTTCATACAGCGAATCCCGATCGACTTCCAACAACACCGACAATTCGTCGGCGATCAGTTTTCGTTCCTCTTCGGTCTCAATACGGTTGGGGTCCATGATGACCGTCCACACCTGCATGCTTTCCGCAAGCGTTTCCATATTGGTGTCGTAGATGGCACCGCGGTTGGGGGAAATAATACTATCGGAGAGTTGCTGCTCGGTGGCGCGTCGTTGCCAGTCATCGGTTTGCACAATTTGCAAGATCGCCAGTTGCCCGACGATCACACCGAACGCACCCACCGTAAGCAACAGCATCATGATGATCGCGCGGGTGATCATGTGCCGCGTAGGACGACGGTTAGCCGCCGCTCCATCCATGCGAGCGGATTTCGTTTCGGAGGAAGAACGAGCCATCGCAGCAATCGCTCCTTTCTGAGAAATCTTAAAAATAACAAACGAGAGTTAAGACGCAATGATCTCAACTCCCGAAATGCGTGCGAAATTCGGGCATGCGAGCCTCTTTACATTCGTATGCCGAAATTCAGCGGGTATTCACGTTCCGTACGGACAAAATGCGCCGTTTCGAGCTTCGAGCGCATTCGACCGCGCATCAAGCCCCAAACCAATCGGCAATCAACGCACCGATCGACTCAAAGAAACCGTCGGGTGCGGGGTCGGACACTTCGATTTTATCGCCGCCGTCCACGGTAATGTACTCGATTTGGTGGGACTCAAGCTTTTCCATGCCATGTTCTTTGGCGTAAGCATCCACACTTTCGGCAGACGTTTTCGCCGACAAATCGTTTGTCAAACGGCTGGTTTCACTGTTGAGGATCGCGAGAGTTTCGCGACCGGACGAAATTTTATCATTCAGTTCGGTAAGCTGTACGCGGCTGACGATCATCATCGCAAACACCGCCACCAACAAACCGGCAATCGCTATATTGGAAACCGTGCGCATCCAACGGCCACGACGGTCTTTTTTCTCTTGAAGCTTGGCGGTTTCTTCGGGAGTTTTCACCGCGCGAAGCTGAGGCTGTGTTTCAAACAAAGAGAGATCATACGCTTCCGAGGACCCTCTCGCCATAGCCATCCTTCCTTTCTTTCGGTATTACCGATATCGATCATGCAGTTTTTTTACGCAACGCAACGTCGCGCTTCGACTGCGGGGATTATCTTGCAATTCCTGTTCATCGGCACGAACAGGTTTTCTTGTCACCGCTTCAGCGGCGGGAGTGCGACCGCACACACAAACAGGCGCTTGCGGCGGGCACACGCAACCTTGTCGCCATTCGGCGAAGCGTTGCTTGACCATCCGATCCTCCAACGAGTGGAAGGTGATGATCGCAAGTCGTCCGCCGACCTCCAGTGTGTCAAAAGCGGAATCGAGCGCCCTCGACAAGCATCCGAGTTCATCGTTGACCTCGATGCGCAGGGCTTGGAATACGCGGCGTGCGGGATGCTTGTCTCGTCTTGCCGCCGCAGGAACAGCCGCCTTGATCAGTTCGGCAAGCTGCATCGTTGTTTCAATCGGGGTTTTCTCGCGTTCGCGCACGATAGCCGCCGCGATGCGTCGCGAGAATTTTTCTTCGCCGTAGCGAAAGAAGATATCGGCGAGTTGCGCCTCGCCCATGGTATTACAAAGTTCAGCCGCCGTCACGCCTTCTTGACTCATGCGCATATCGAGCGGTGCATCCTCGTGAAACGAGAAGCCGCGCGAGCCGTCATCCAACTGGTGAGACGAGACGCCGATGTCAAGCAAAATGCCGTTCACGGGCGGAACCTGCCGTTCGGCAAGCACCTCTTTCATGTGAACAAAATTGGTGCGGATCACCGTCGCAGGCAAGCCTTCCAATCGCGCCGATGCCGCTTTGATGGCATCGGGGTCTTGGTCAAGTGCATACAAGTGACCGGTGGAAAGTTTCGACGCGATCGCGAACGAATGTCCGCCGCCGCCCGCCGTACCGTCGACATAAATGCCGTCCGGTTGCACGTCCAGCGCATCCAAAACAGGTTGCATCAGAACCGGTAAATGATATCCGCTTCCCGGCACCTTTGCCACCGTCATCCACCATCCTTACATTGGTATCATTATATCACAAATCGTTACAATACACAAGTGTTTTTGCAAACATTTTGTAACTTTTTGTAACCGTTTTCAGTAGATTCTGCAAGGGTTTTCGGAGAATAATTTGTGCAGATTAGCCAAATCCTCTCCCAAAAAATGTTACAAACCAAGAGCGGCAAAATCTGCCAAAATATTTTCCTCCGTCATCGCTCCCACAGCCTGCTCATACAGCGACGGATTCCAGATCTCCGCACGGCCCGCACCCGCGCCGATGACCAGCGCTTCCTTGGTGAGTTGCGCGTGCTCAAGCAGGTGCTTGGGTAACAGCACACGGCCTTGCGAGTCCGCTTGCACGTCTGCGGCATTAGAAGACAAATAGCGAAGCAGGGGGCGCGACTTGGTCATCGGGAGCGCCTCGAGCTTTTCAAGCATGGCGTTCCAGCCATCCAAAGTGTACAAGCTGATGCAAGGCTCCATGACCGCCGCCACAACAAAGGTGTCACCGAGAACTTCGCGCATTTTCGCCGGAACAAAAATACGACCCTTGGCATCAATATTATGAGAATAACGTCCGCGCATCGGTAACACCTCCCTTTTTGTTGAAAATTTCACGCATCGTGCGTCTTAAAAATGTGGAAAAGTCGGTGGAAAAGGTGAATAATTCACCACAAACCACCACAAACACGGTAAAATCCACCACTTTTTCTCCATTATACTGTACGATACAGGAAAAAGCAAGAGGATTTCACGAAAAAAGTTAAAAAATTTTAACTATTTTTGGGCATAAGAAAAAGCCCGCAAGACTTATACCTTGCGGGCTTTCAAATCGGTTTATCAGAACGCCATTTTTTGCGCGATGTAATCAGCGAGAGCGTCGATCTTCACGCGCTCTTGTTGCATCGTGTCGCGGTCACGCACAGTCACGCAACCATCCTCTTCGGACTCGAAGTCGTAGGTGATGCAGATGGGCGTGCCGATCTCGTCTTGACGGCGATAACGCTTGCCGATCGAGCCGGCGTCGTCATAATCCACCATGAAGAGCGGCGACAGACGGTCGCGCACCGCTTTGGCTTGGTCGCCGAGCTTTTTGGAAAGCGGCAACACAGCGGCCTTGTAGGGCGCAAGAGCGGGGTGCAGACGAAGCACCACGCGGGTATCTTTCTCGTCGATCTTCTCTTCGTCATACGCTTCACAGAGGAACGCGAGAAGCACGCGGTCGGCACCGAGCGACGGCTCGATGACGTACGGGATGTAATGCTCGTTGGTTTCGGGATCGAAATACTCGAGCTTTTGACCCGAATGGTTGCTGTGTTGGGTCAAGTCAAAGTTGGTGCGGTCGGCAATGCCCCACAACTCGCCCCAACCGAACGGGAACATAAACTCAAAGTCGGTAGTCGCATTGGAATAGTGCGACAGCTCCTTCGGATCATGGTCACGGAGTTTGAGGTTTTCGTCCTTCATGCCGAGTGACAACAGCCATTTGTGGCAGAAATCTTTCCAGAATGCGAACCACTCAAGGTCGGTGCCGGGTTTGCAGAAGAACTCAAGCTCCATTTGCTCGAACTCGCGGGTACGGAAAATGAAGTTACCGGGCGTGATCTCGTTGCGGAAGCTCTTACCCACTTGGCACACGCCGAACGGGAGCTTACGGCGCGTGGTGCGTTGCACGTTCGCAAAGTTGACGAAAATACCTTGCGCCGTTTCGGGGCGGAGGTACATTTCGCTCTTCGCGTCTTCGGTCACGCCTTGGAACGTTTTGAACATCAGGTTAAATGTACGGATATCGGTGAAGTTGTGCTCGCCGCACTCGGGGCACACAATATTGTTATCATCGATGTAGGCTTTCATCTCGTCGAAGCTCCAACCGCCGGGGTTCTCGCCGCGCTCTTCGATGAGCTTGTCCGCGCGATGACGGGTTTTACAGCTCTTGCAATCCATCAGCGGGTCGGAGAAGTTGCCCACGTGACCCGACGCAACCCACACCTGCGGATTCATCAAGATCGCGCTGTCAAGACCGACATTGTAAGGGCTTTCTTGCACGAACTTTTTCCACCACGCCTTTTTGACGTTGTTTTTGAGCTCCACGCCGAGAGGGCCGTAGTCCCACGAGTTCGCAAGGCCGCCGTAAATGTCCGAGCCGGGATACACAAAGCCGCGGCTCTTGCACAAGGCAACGATTGTTTCCATCGATTTTTCACAGTTGTTCATGTTGATTGATCTCCTTTCGCATGGCTGGCTGCCATGAGATATATTCTTGTTTATTATACACGTATTTGCAGAAAATGCAAGAGGGTAGTTGCGCACTTTCTGTCAACATGATATAGTAATACAAAAAGGGGGTATGTTATGAAACGCCTGTATATCGGTCTTATCGTCGTCTCACTCGTGTTGCTTGGCGGATGTGACACGCCCTCGACACCGACTCCCGTTCCGACGACCTCGACAGTTAACACAACCGCCACCCAACCGGCCGTCGTAACGACCGCCGCACAAGCGCCCCATTCGCCTCTGTTTTTGCCCGATGTCGGCGTCGAAGACGTCATCACCTATTTCAACGAAGTCTGCCTCGACGCGGAATTCGTTAACAGCGGCGATGCCACACGGTTGCAAAAATGGACCACTCCGCTGCGCTACCGCTTGCACGGCGACTACACAAGCGACGACCTCGCCGTTCTCGCCGCTTTCGAAACTCAGCTCAACACCATCGACGGATTCCCGGGCATCGCGCATGCCGCCGACGACGAGTCAGCAAACATGAACATTCATTTCTGTACGCAAAGCGATATGCAGGATTTATTGGGCGAGTCATTCGTCAACATGGACGGCGGCGTGACCTTTTGGTACGACAACAATCAAATTTACAACGCCGTCATTTGTTATCGCACCGACATCGACCAAACCGTTCGCAACTCCGTGATTTTGGAAGAAATCTACAACGGTCTCGGCCCGATCCAAGACACCTCACTCCGTCAAGACAGCATCATTTACAGCGAGTTTTCCACCCCGCAAGCACTCACCGAAATCGACGAATTGCTGTTAAAGCTGTTGTATCACCCGCAAATGCAATGCGGCATGACCGCCGCCGAATGTGAAACCGTGATCCGTGAACTGTACTATTGATACGTAAAAAAGCGATTGCCGCGGCAATCGCTTTT
>JAZTZV010000115.1:0-14359 GCA_045637645.1 Acutalibacteraceae bacterium
TTTCTTTTGATATGACGGCGGTGGCGAATGTAGCAGGAGATGGAGATGATAGTTATATCTTTAAAGCGCCCAGTCCATATAAAATAAACAAGGATAAGTATATGGTTTCTTCATATGATGTAGTCAGTGTATCGGGAAAAGTAATCCCTATATAATTTAAAGAAATAGACAAAGTTTGAGCGGGCATATATGTGCTCCGCTCATTCTCTTTGTGCAAGTAGAGTAGTCCCTATCGAAAACACCATCTATATAACGAATACCTTTGCTTTCTGTTTAAAATTAAGCGGTCAAGGATTGTAGCGACACAAGCGGTCTTGCTTTTGAGGAACAGAAAAGCGTTTACAGCTGGGAGCCATTGATGCGGCGGCGAAGCCGTCGTATCAGCGATGAATGGCATTCAAGAGATCAGCCTTTCGATCCCGCTTATCTTCACCGTCATCATCTTGAAAATCCATACTCGAACTTTTGGTTGCTTTTTCGGTACGGGTATGCTATCATATAAAAAATCCATAAAGATTCAAACTGCCACCGGGTAGTGAAATGCGGATGCATTCGTTTGCACGTCGTTAGGTCTTTGAAGACGTGTGTGCGGGTGCTTATTTTTTTTGGAGGGCTTCTCTTGAAACACTATTTTTCAAAATTGGAGATTGCATTATGGTCTTCGTCCGTCTTGTTGATCGTGGGCTCCTTTTGCCTTTTTGACCGCGAAAATGTTTTAACCTTGATTGCCTCCCTTGTTGGCGTTACCTCGCTGATTTTTAATGCCAAAGGCAACCCTTTCGGGCAGGTGTTGATGGTGGTGTTCAGTTTGCTGTACGGCATCATCTCCTTTGGCTTTGCCTATTACGGCGAAATGATCACCTATCTTGGTATGACCATGCCTATGGCGGTCTTTGCCCTCATCTCGTGGCTCCGCAATCCCTATAAGGGCAACAAAGCAGAGGTTAAGGTTAACACCATCAGCAAAGCGGAAACGGTGTGGATGTGGGTCGGCACCGCCGTTGTTACCGCCGTTTTTTATTTCATCTTGGCGTATTTTAATACCGCCAACATCATCCCCAGCACCCTTTCCGTTACCACCAGCTTTGTCGCTGTCTATCTCACCTTCCGCAGAAGCCCGCTGTTTGCCCTTGCCTACGCTTCCAACGATGTAGTGTTGATCGTGTTGTGGATGATGGCAAGTGTTTCAGATATCCGCTATATTTCGGTCGTTGTGTGCTTTGTCGCTTTTTTGGTCAACGATATCTACGGCTATATCAGTTGGCAGAAAATGAAAGTACGACAGAACGAAAACCAATAACATCTACCTGCCGAGCAGAGCTTTACGCTCTGCTCGGCTTTTGGTTTTATAAATATTGTATTTTCGTAAAACAAAAGGAGAGGTGTCTATGGAAGAAAAATCGACATTAAAAATCATGAAATGTCCTACGGTGCGGCACGTTTGTGTTTGAACAGGAAATTTTTATTTTCAACGTGTATCTATTGACGAGAAGCGGCGATGTATGATAAACTGTAATGGATAATCGATGTATTATACCTATTTTTATCCTAAAGAAAGAAAACAGGTGGAGACATGAAAAAGATCAATCCGATGTTCAACAAACGTGTGGCAAGCCGCATTTTGGCGTTGCTCGCAGTGGCAGCGATGCTGTTCAGCATGGCAGCCTGCGGCAAAGACGGCGGCGAGAGCGACACACCGACCGGTGAGCCGACGACTTATACGGTCAACGTAAAAACGGTAGGCGGCATGGCGATGGCGGATCTCGACGTGTATATTTACACGGATGAGTCGCTGGAAAACATGCAGGATTACGCCAAAACCAACGCCGAAGGCTCTGTGACCTTTAATCTTCCCAAAAGTGATAAGTACGCGATCGTGCTGTCGGGTGTGAAAAAAGGTTATGAGGTAAAAGCAAGCTATGCGTTTGAAGGCGAACAAGCCTCGATCGTGCTCACGTCCTCGTTGATCACGGACGAAGATCTGTCGGCTGTGACGCTCGGACTCGGCGATGTGATGCATGACTTTACGGTCATGGCACCCGACGGCTCCGAGATCAAATTGTCCGAGGTTCTCAAAACGAAGAAACTTGTAATGCTCAATTTCTGGTACACCACCTGCACTTGGTGCTTGGAGGAGTTCCCGTTGATGGAGCAAGTCTCCAAAGAATATGCGGACGACGTGGCGATCATTGCGCTCAACCCGATGGAAGATAACAACGCGGTTGACGGCTTCCAAAAACAATACGGTTACACCTTCAAGATGACGGCTTGCCCGTCGTCGTGGGCGAATACCTTTGGTGTGTCGGGTTATCCGACGTCGGTGTTTGTCGATCGCTACGGCGTGATCTGTCTTGTCGAAGCGGGCGCGATCACCAGCAAGCGTCCGTTTGTGTGCGCGTATGATCATTTTATCGCCGACGAGTATGAGCAAAAGCTCTGCGAAGGTGGTATCGGCGATTTGGTGACGCAAGTTAAGCCCTCGTTCACGATGGATTCTTCCGAAGCGATCGGGGCAATCATCAACAGCGGTGATATTGACGTGACCTACCGTCCCGAGACGGAGGACGAAAACGCGGAATACATCTGGCCGTTTGTGAAGACCGAGAAGCTCGGCGCAGACTGTGTGTATGCGACGAATGTCGGCATCGACGATTCCTACGCGATCATGTATGCGGACGTGACGATGAAAGCGGGTCAAGCACTCAGCTTTGATTACATTGCCTCGTCCGAGCGTCTGTGCGATGTTTTGTATGTGATCGTGAACGACCAAGACGTCTATCAAATCTCCGGTACGTCCGAGAGCGAAACGTGGCAAACCTGCTATCCTTGGGTGGCGGAAAAAGACGGTACGTATGAAGTGGCGCTGTGCTTCATGAAGGACAGCGACGGCGCGGACGGCGATGACACCGTGTATGTCGACAACATGCGTGTGGTGGATGCGTCGGCAATCGACGTGGAAACCTATCTCCCGCGTAATGCCGCGGTGACCGAGGATGACGGTGACACGTACACGTATGTTGACGTGGTGTACAACGAGTCCGACGGTTATTATCATGTCGGTTCGGCAAACGGCCCGTTGCTGCTTGCCGATCTGATGAATTATACGGCATTCAACGAGGAAAGCTCGGTGTTTGACCTTGTTTCCGAGGGGGATGCCGACAAAGACGGCGTCAGCCTTTACAACAAAAAGGCCGAGGGCGGTCTTGGCATGGTGGAGTTCTTCTCCTATGCTTCGAACTCTCGCTTGAACGGCACTTGCACCGTCACCAAAGAACTCGCCGAGATGCTCAAACAAGTCGCGGAAGTAGCAGGCTTTGACGAGGGCGAGAACGAATGGCTCAAGATTTGTAAGTATTATCAAGCTTACGGCACAAACGGCAAGCAACTTGAAGATCCGATCAAGGGCTTGGCACCGTTCTGCGCGTTTGAAACGACGCTTGGCAAGAATGTGTCTACCAACACGTTCTATTATGACCGTGCGATCATTCCGCGTGGTCTGATGTCCCGTTTCACTCCGTCTACCTCGGGCGTTTATCGCTTCACTTCGAAGAGCGATTATCAAGACGGCATCGATGCGTGGATCTTCAACGAAAACAGTGAAGTGATCTACACCTATGAACACGACGAGAGAATGTACGGTGATCCCAACAACTGCTCGATCGTGTATTACATGGAAGCGGGCAAGAACTACTATATCAACATGGCGTTCTGGGATATCTATGAGGCGGGCAACATCGATTATGATGTGGAATTCTTGGGCTCGTCCATTGAACTGTTCCGTTTGGCGGCTCCCGGTTACTTCTCCTATGACAGTGACGCAACGGGCGAAGTGATGTACGACATCATCGCCGGCGGCATCACCCCCGTTCTCAAAGGCGGCATCTATTATGACAGCGAGGACGGCAGCAAGATCTACGCCGACTTCGAAGGCATCACTCCCGTGTTCAGCCAAAGCATTCGCCAAATGCTCGACATGGGTGGCTTCGATTTCAGCAAATCCGAAACCGACGGCGAAGTTCTCGCCTACCTCAAGCAAAACGATAACGATGTCGACAAGACGACCGAATATCTGAAAAAGCTGTGGGGCGAAGAGTACGACGCCAACGCCGATCTCTATCAAATCGACGATGTATTTGAGGGTCGCTATCACGGCGACGGCGAAGACCTGACCGCAGAGATGCGCGCCTATGTCGACAAGATCGACCGTTCGGGCACCGAGCGTGACGGTTGCGTCGTGGTGGATGAGCGTTTGGCGGAACTCCTGCAAATGTTGATGAGCAAGTACACCTTTGAAGATGTTGATAATGCATGGCTCAAAATTTGCTACTATTACGACTATCTCGGCGCGGGAGACTGATAACCCTACGCCTTATTTAAGGGAAGAAGGAATACAACATGAAGACGTTGACCATCCGTGGCGCGGCGTTGGTGTTGGCGCTTCTGATCGGAGCGTTGATGCTGACGGCTTGCGGCGGTAATGCGGCAGACGGGTATTCCGTCACCGTGAAGGATGCCCTCGGACATCCCTACACGTCGGGCATCGTGGTGCGCTTTATGCAAGACGGCACCCAAGTGGCGATGCAACCCGTTGACGAAAACGGTGTGGCAACCAAAAAACTTGATTCCGGCGAATATACGATTGAGTTGTCGTTTACGGACAGCGAGGCTGTGTATCATTATGATACCGACGTGACGGTGTCCGATAAAACGCCTTCCGTTGATGTGATCATGGCGAAAACCGTCAGTGGCACTCCCGAAGTGCTGTATGTTGAGAGCAACGAATACGACGCGTATGCTCTGGAAACCGGTTGCACCTATGTGGAACTGGAGGCGGGCACCCGTCGCTATTTCCTCTTCGCACCGACAACAGCGGGCACCTATGAATTTTCCGTGCCGAGTTCGGCGGACGTGCAAATCAGCTATCACGGTGCCCCGCACTTTGTGCAACAAAACAACTTGGCGGAAATGGTCGACGGCAAATTCACGGTTTCGGTCAGCGCCGGCATGATCGGCACCGACGGCAGCGGCACAACGGTGTATGTGTTGGCGGTTGAAACCGACAACGCGGATGTGACGGATGCGGTGATTGCGATCGACCGCATCGGCGATCCGCAAAAAACGATCGAAGATGAACCCTGGACGATTTATCAAAAGACGGTCGAACTCACGCCTTACACGTTGCCGCAAGGTGCAAAATTGGCGGAGTTTGATTTGGAAGCATCCACCGACACCTACAAATTGGTGTTCAACGATGCGGACGGCTTCTATCATTTGAACAAAGCCGACGGCCCGCTCGTGCTGGTGCGTCTGGCAGAAGACAGCGATTACATCGCGTCCTTCGCGACCATGCTCGATCGTTCGGGTGTTTCGAAATATTTCTATGACGAAAACGATGAATTCGTGAAGAGAGAAAGCTATTCTGAGTGCTTGCTCGAGTACATCGAGTATGTCGATGAAGTTGAGGGCGTCTATCCCTTGACCAAGGATTTGGAATACATCATCAAACAACGCGGCGACTATGCGGGCTGGTGGGATATCGACGGTACCGGTTATATCTTTAAAGATCTCAACGGCAACAACGATCCCGCGATCAACGCCGAGTTGGCGTGGCTGTTGATGTGCTGTTACGTGGAATAAGAGGCAACGGTATGAAGCAAAATGTGAATACGATTCGCCGTGTGACGGCGATGGTGATCGGCGTGTGCCTGTTGTTGTGCATGTTTCCGTCGTGTGGCGGAAACACGGCAACGACCGATAAAACGGCGTATACCTTGCGTGTGCAAACCGAGGGCGGCATGCCGCTGTCGGGTGTGCGCGTGACGGTGTATGAAGATGAGGCGCAAACCGATATGGTATGGGCGGCTCAAACCGACAAAAACGGTGCGGTATCGTTTTCGGCGGTTCCCGTAGAGGGTATGACGGCTGTGGTGAGCGAACTCCCGAACGGCTACACCGCCGCGTCGTCCTATGCTGTTGAAAATGAAACGCAGACGTTGCTTGTAACGTCGAAACTGCGCGACGGCGAGCTGAGTGACAATCAAATGGCACTCGGCGATATGATGTGTGATTTTACGGTTTCGGCGGGTGATCGCGAGTACAAGCTGTCGGATCTGCTTGCGGACGGTCAACTCGTGGTTCTTAACTTTTGGTTTGAGGGTTGCGGTCCTTGCCGTGCGGAGTTCCCGTATTTGCAAAAGGCATACGCGAAGTATGCGGATAAAGTCACGGTGTTGGCGATCAATCCCTACGACGGCACCGACGCGTCGGTGGCGGACTATGCACGCCAGTTGGATTTGACCTTCCCTGTGATCAAAGACACGTCGGTTTGGCAAAATGCGTTGCAAATTACAGCATTTCCGACGACGGTCGTGATCGATCGTTACGGTATGATCGCGTTTGTGCACAAAGGCGCGGTGACACAGGAAGGCGTGTTCGAGACACTGTTTGACTATTTTGTGTCGGATGACTATGTGCAAGGAACGGTTCGGAATTTTGACGAACTGGCATAAGATATTGTTGAAAAAGAAAGAAGGAGATCCCTATGAAATTGAAATCGATCTTGGCACTGGCGGCGGCGACGCTCTGCATGACGATTTGTTTGGCGGCATGCGGCGATAACAATGCGGCGCAAACCGAGCCCACCACCACGGCGCCCACCACCGTTACGACTCAGCCTACACAAGAAGAACCTGCGGCGGCAACGTTTGAAGTGACGGTTGTCGATCAAAACGGCAACGCTGTGCAAGGCGTGATGATGCAACTGTGCAAAGACGTCTGCGTCCCGAAATTGACCGATGCCAACGGCGTGGCGGTTTTTGAAGCGGAAATCACCGACGGCTACAAGTTGTCCGTGCTGTCTTGCCCTGCCGGCTATACCTATGAGGGCGAAGCGGAAATCTATCTTGACAGCGGTATCACGGAATACACTGTCGAACTGCAAGGAGAGGCATAAATCATGAGCAATCATTTGTGGATAAAGCGCACCGCGGCAACCGCGGCGGCGTTGTGCATGGCAACGACGTTGTTTGCGTGTAAGAGTGATGTGCCCGCAGAGGACGAGACCAACGCGTCGGTTGCGCAATCGACGACGGTGTCGACGAGCACAACGGTGAAGGACGTGACCACCACGACCAAAAAGGCGACGACCACGACCAAAAAAGCCACCACGACCAAAAAAACGACCACCACAACGGCAATCAATACAACGATCGCTACGCAGGCGACGACCGTTGCGACTACCCAAGCTCCCACCACGCAAGCCACGACACAAGCTCCCGTGACCAATCCGCAAGGCAACGAGATCCTCGGTCAAGGCAGTAAGGATCAACCGTACATGGAATATCCGACAGAGGATATGTCGGTGCAAACCGTGAGCGTGCCCGCAGGCAAATCGTTACATTACAATATTTATCGCGTGGGCGGCATGGTGCTGACGATCAACAGTTCCAGCGCGTATGTGGTGTGCGACGGTGTGCGTTACGATGCGAACGGCGGCGCGGTTTCGTTCGAAGTACCTGCGGCGCTTGCGTCTGATTCGGTGTCGTTTGAAATCGGCAACACCGGTTCGTCCGCGACATCGTTCACGTTGTGGTTTACGAACACCACCGGCAGCTACATGAACCCCGTGTCGGTCAGCAGCATCACGGGCGATAAGTCTGTCAGCCTTTCCGAGGGTGCGGACACCGGTTACTACTATCGCTATTACGCCGAGAAGAGCGGCAAACTTCGCTTGTACATGTCCGCATCGACGGATAGTATGATGCTTGCAACCAACAATCGCAATTCCGCGCAACGCACCAGCGAAGCGGATGTGCAAACCGATGCTAACGGCAAAACGTACATCGAGCTTGAGGTGGAAGCGGGCGACGAGATCTTGATCCAAGTCGGCGCCAAGCCCAACAAGCGCGGCAAATATCCCGCCACGAACATCACGTGGTACGGCAAATACGCGTAATTCGTTACAATGTTGTGAAAACTCTTGCCTTTTTCGCTTTAACGCGCTATAATAATCGTAACTATTTAAATAATTATTTACTATGAAGTAGAAATTATTTAAAAATAAGGAGGAATTTTTCATGAAACACACCATGAAAACGGCGCTGGCTCTTGTTCTGGCGCTGGCGGTTATGCTTGTGCCCATGAGTGTAACGGTCTTTGCGGCTGACGGCAGCTTCGCGGATCCGTATCAACTCAGCGCATCCAGCGTACGTTTCTATGTGTACGTGCAACCCGAAGAAACCGTATATGTGCAGGTGGATGACTGCAACGGCTCGACCGTGAACGTCGGTTATGCGACGGCGGACACCTACATGATCCAATACGGCAGACAAACGGTTTATCCGAACGGCGACCCCGATAACACGGCGTCCTTCGCGATGAACCCGATGGGCGACTACTTCGCGGTTTACAACACCGGCAGTGAAGCGATTTCCGTCTACATGAGTCTGACGGGCGGTGCACCGATCGACAACACCGGTACGATGGACAACCCCGAAGAGCTCACTCTCGAGGATCGTTTCGGCATGGGCTTTTTGTCGGCGAATTCCGAGGCAGCTCTCGATGCGGGCAACGAAGGCCGTTGGTATAAGGTCATCGCCCCCGGCGATGGTGTCCTCAACATCGGCGTGAGTGCGTACGATCCCGAGACCTATGATTCCGTGGGTTGGCTCTATTGCGCTAACAACGTGACCCAAGGCAAATACGGCGACAACCACTGGTCGGATGACGAACCTGTGGTCGACACCGAGCAAGTGGCGGTCAACGCGGGCGACGAAGTGCAAATCTTTGCCGCGACCTATGATCCCATGAACATGTTCTCGAACCCCGCCGGTACGGTGAGCGTGTTCGTCAGCTTCAGTGCTTTCGGTAGCTACGATTGCCCCGCGGAGGCGGTTCTTGGTGAGAACGCGGCTCCTGTGGAAAACGGCAACGGCTACACCTACAACTGGACCGCTCCCGAAGAAGGCACCGTCACGGTGACGATGGATGATGCGGACGGTTGGCAATACAACGTGAACGTGATTCCTGCGGATGAAGAGGACTACGGTTCCTACATCTACGGTGATACCCACTGGTCGGATGACGATCCTGTTGTGGCGTCCGAATCTTTCCCTGTGAACGAAGGCGACAAAGTTGTCGTCACCGTCAACACCTATGATCCTGCTTCGTGGCAAGGTCCCTCCGGCACCGTGAACTGGACGCTGTCGTTTGTTGCGGGCGAGAACGGCAATGAAGGCGGCGATATCGGCGGCGAAGAAGGCGGCGAGGAAGAGGAAGAAGTCAACTACGGCTTCGGCGACAACCTCGTTCTCGGCACGCAAGAATATGCGGTCGACCCGATGTATCAATACACCGTGTATGCGTTCTCTCCCGAAGAGACCGGCAAGTACACGATCTCCATCTCGGACGGCATCCTCGGCATTGTCAGCTACACCGACATGTGGGTGCAAAACACTCCCTCGGCGGACAACGTGAATGCGACCGAAGCGGAGTGGGATTGCACCTCCGTCGGCCAAGGCATCTACGTGGCGGTTATGGCGGACACCAACGTGGCGACCATCACCGTCGAGCGCGAGGAGCTTGAAGAAACGGACGAAGTGCCGTGGATTTACTATGAAAACGTGGTGACTCCCGAAGCGTTTGTGTTCGAGGGCGATTTCGATGCGATGTTGTATGTTGAGACCTTCGACGAGGCGGTCGACGAGGCGGTTCTCGGCGAGGACGGCTTCTATCACCTCAACAGCGCGACCGGCCCGATCCTTTATGTTTGCTTGAATGATTCGCTCCTCTCCCTTGCGGACGCCGTGAACTACGGTCAAATCAAAGAGGTTATTGCGGACGAGGACGGCACCGTGATCGAGAAGACCGACTTCAACGAAGCGTTCCTCGAGTATGCGGCTTGCATGGACGAAGAGACCGGTCTCTATCCCTTGACGGTTGACCTCATCGAGATGTACAAGCGTGTCGGCGCCTACCAAGGTTGGTACGGCGAGAACGGCTTCATCGGCGGCGACTATGATGATGCCTGGATGTTCGCTTGCTACTACAATGAGGGCGAGTCCTTTGAAGGCGGCGCGACCACCACGACCACCACGACCGTTGCTGCGGACGTGACCACCACGACTGCGACCTCCACCGAGTCTCCGAAGACCGGTGACACCACCAACGCGATGGCGTTTGTGATGCTGGCTGTCCTCGCAGCAGGTGCGGTTGTTGTGACGGTGGCTTCCAAGAAAGCGACCGCTCGCTAATCGTACATACATAAGTTAAAAAATCGACTCCCGCAAGGGGGTCGATTTTTTGCGTATGGAGGGGATATGAAGACGACGGGAGTTGACACTCGGTCGCAGGAAACGGATTGATCCGTTCTGTCAAAGATGCATAGCGCACTTGCGACAGTGCGTACGGCGCGCAGGGTCTGCACACTGTAAATTTTGAGGCATCCTCTTGTCCCTCATTGTTAAAGGGGGATGTTAAACCCAATGTGTTTGACAGGGGATTCCGTCGCGTTTCACGCGCCCACCTTCAACGAACATGCCATGAGTTTTGTGTGAAACTCCCTCCGTCAAAACCTGCGGTTTTGCCACCTCCCTCGATGAGGGAGGCAAGGCGCACGCCGCAATCTTGCGGTCACGTTGCAGGGGGCGGCGCACCTCGGAAACTTCTGCCCAACAAAAAAAGCAAGCCAAACGGCTTGCTTTTTGTTGTATACCGATGTTACAGCAATTCGTCAACAACGGCTTGTAAGTCTTCGTAATGCACGCTGGATACGAAGATCTTTTGAATCACACCGTCGGCGTCCAAGACCACCGTGTAGGGATAGGCGTCTTTGCCGCCGAGGTTGGTGTAATACTGTTCGACGGAGGGAGCATCCTCATTCACGAAGTCTTTGGCAAATGTGACCGGACTTTCCGCGTAATATTTCTCAATAAAAGCGGGGGCGGTGTCGGCGATCATGTCGGTGTGCACCGCAATCACCTTGACGCGGTCGGCATAGTCCGTGGCGATTTGATCAAAATACGGCAATTCCTGAACACAGGGCGTGCACCATGTACCCCAGAAATTGATGATCGTGACGGCGTCTTGTGCGCTCGGATCAATGGTTTGCTCGGTGATACCGCTTTCGTCGACAATGGTCAATTGAGCGCTGTAGCATTTATCACCGATCGCCGTTCCGACCTTGACGGCGGGTGTCCAAGAATACGCAACGGCGCCGCCGAGAATGCCGAGCATCGCCACAACCGCGATGCTTCTGGTGATGATGCGCGCGACCTTGTGATCTTTGACGGTACTGCCGAGGGTGTCGGTGGATTTCGCTTTCGGTTTCACGCCTTTCCAAACGATGGCGTTGGTGGGACATACCGACACACACTCGCCGCAACCGATGCATTCGTGATCACCGACGTGTGCAATATCCATTTTGCAATGCGCCACACAGCGGTTGCAGTGCGTGCATTGCGGCTCGTTGACTTTGACACCGAAGAAGGAAATGCGATTGAAGAAGCCGTACAACGCGCCGAGCGGGCAGATGAAGCGACAGAAGGCGCGAAACACAAACACACACGCCACAAGGAAACTCACCATGAGCAGGAATTTCCACGTAAACAACGGGCCGAGCATGCTGAAGTAACTGTCGTTGACCGCGTTGGAAAGCAAGCCGATGCCGCCTTCCAGCGTGCCGGCGGGGCAAATATATTTACAAAACGTCGGCAGCGGCACGTCACGAAACGTGTACGTAATCGGCACCAAGAACACAAAGAAAGCCAAGATCACATATTTCAAATAGGAGAGAATACGCGTGACGGCATTCTTTTTCAGCTTCGGCGTTTTGATTTTGTACACCAATTCTTGAATGAGTCCGAACGGGCAAAGCCAGCCGCAAATCATGCGACCGAGAAACAATCCGTAGAGTGCCAAAATACCGCACACGTAAAACAACGTGCTGTGGCTGGAGCTGATCGCACCTTGCAGGGAACCGAGGGGGCAAGCTCCGATCGCGCCCGGGCAGGAATAGCAATTCAATCCGGGAACACACATGTTTTTGGAATTGCCTTTAAAAATCGAGCCGGATATAAAGCCGCTGACGTTGGCGTTGAACAGCAACGCAAAATACAGTTGCATCCATTTGCGCTTACTCGGAAGCAATGCTTTGATTCGTTTTTTCATGTGTCATCACCCCAATCCGATGCATTCCGTGCAAATATTGATGGCCTTCGTCAGCACATCCACCGTACCGCCTGCCAAAAGGCCGTACACCGTGCAACCGACAGCCAGCACAAGCAGGGCGATACGGATCCACAAAAGGTGCTTGTCCTGCGGTGTTGTCACAGCGGTCGGTTCAGACGATGAGGCAGGCAGGGATTTGAGAATATTCAGCTCGCGCTCATAGCTTTTGGCATTGTAAAACGCGGTGAACACCGCGTAGCCAAACGGAATTGCAAAGCAAGGAAGCGCAATCCACATTGCACGGATCACCGAGGCGTTGATGTTGTCGGTAAAATGACCCGTGTGCATGCAGTACACGCCGAATACGATCATGCCGACGAGCGTCAGCGCCGTGCGAATGACGGTGTGCGACAAGCGACGGTTGTGTTCCCGGCGCAACGCAAGTTGCGCGTTCGTGTCGGAGGTGAGATCTTTTTTCGAAGCCAAGCGCGCGATCAAAAACGGATAATCCTTGGGCGGCTTAGAGGTTTGAACGGGAGCGGGGGAAATGAGTTCCCACACAAAGCCGCCCAACGTCAACGCCAAACAGGTAAACACAGAGATCGCGATCGAGCGAAACGTTTCGGCGACGATTTGACGGGAATACGGCTCGTCACCGCCACCGTAATAAATGCTTAAACAGCCGGTGATGAAACAAGCGCCTGCCGCGATGATGGAGACGCTTACCGCAACATTATATATACGACGAGCCAATACATACGATGTGTTGGTCATGACGAATTACCTCCGATGAAAAATTCCGAAATCAGTATACCATACGGTCGAAAAAAAGTAAATAATTTATGTAAATTATTAAAAACATAGCGGGAATATCTTGCTTTTTTTGTCGGATTGCGGTACAATAAATTGAATATGTATACGTGTATACTTTTGCAACAACAGTCTTCGAGTTTATAAAAAAGGAGAGACTTCTGTGAATAAAATCAAAATGAGAAACCATCTGAAGCGTGCACTTGCGGCGGTTGCCGTGCCGACGCTTCTCTTGAGCTCCGCGGCGACGACGGGCGTTACGTTTGCCCAAGAAGCACCTGCCGGTTCGTGGGGTGCGTCGTCGATCCAAAAGGGGGATGACTGGGCCTCGAATTATCAGCAATATTTGAACAACTCGGTGATGTTCAAACTCCCCGACACGGTGAAGGCGGACGACGAGATCTCCGTGATCGTCACGGTGGATTCCGTCGATATCATGGCGGCGTACGAAACGTCGAACAAAACCATGAGCTTTTCGGACTTTGCGCTCAAGAGCGACGACGCCACTGCGATCCGTAACAAGGTTGCTCAAAACAAACAGAAGGTGCTCTCCGCGCTCGACGATCAAAACATTGCCTATGAAACCGGCAAGGACTATGCGACGATTCTCAGCGGTTTCGAACTCGTGATCAAAGCGGGTGATTTCGAAACGGTGTGCGCGTCGCTCGGCAAGAACATGGGCATCATCGTCGGCGAAGAATATAAGACCTGCGAAACCGAGCTGGTCGAGAACACCGTCAACGTGTTCGACACGGGTATCTTCAACAGCTCGGAATCGGGCTATGACGGCTCGGGTACGGTCGTTGCGGTTTTGGATACGGGTCTTGACTCGAATCACACCGCGTTCTCTCCCGATAACTTCACGTCCGAAAAACTTGGCTTGAGTTACGACGATGTCGCGTCGGTCGTGAACAAAACCAAAGCAAGCGAATTCCTCGACGGCTTGACGGTCGACGATGTGTATATCAACGAGAAGGTGCCGTTCGGCTTTGACTACGCCGACAGCGACCCTGACGTGTATTCGACCCACAACAACCACGGTACGCACGTCTCGGGCGTCATCGTCGGCAACGACGATACCATTCGCGGCGTTGCTCCCAACGCACAGTTGGTGTCGATGAAGATCTTCTCCGACGTGATGGACACCGCTCGTACCGCTTGGATCTTGGCGGCGCTTGAGGACTGCGTGGTGCTCGGTGTCGACGTCATCAACATGTCCATCGGTACGGCGTGCGGCTTCAGCCGTGAAACCGACGAAGAAGCCGTCGAAGGCATCTACCAAAAAATCCGCGAATCGGGCATCAGCATGGTGGTCGCCGCTTCCAACAGTTACAGCTCGGCATACGGCTCCGAAGCAAACGGCAACCTCGGTTTGACCTCGAAC
>JAZTZV010000116.1:0-10011 GCA_045637645.1 Acutalibacteraceae bacterium
TTCAAAAGAAATAACCGATAGTTCCATTGTGGCGGTTATTGACTTTAATAAATTTGCTAACAGCATTGATGATGATAACGAAAAGTATACAGGCGACTATGCCAAGTTTTTTCCGGTTGACAGTCTGATTTATATTTACGATGTCAAGTTGACTCTTCCGGCCGGTGCAAAAATCACTTTTACGCGATTGGAGTTCCAGGTCGAAAACCAAGAAATCCCTGCTACCAAAAAAAATACGGCATATCCGTGGTATTCCACAAGTTCGCCCGACAGTTTGCCGCCTGTCGGTACTCCGACCTATTCCACGGCTTTGAACGGTGCGACCGGTCGTTCTTATAACTGGGCGGCTTCTCCCGAAGATGCACCGATCGTGGCTCAAAAAGTTGATTTGTTGTCATTGAAAACGTTCAACTTTAACACTTGGTCCGAAGAGGAATTACGCAATGCAGACGAAGAAACGGTTGGCGACAGCTTGTACGAGCGTTATGCTGATGGTTCGAGCGTATATACAAATCTCTCTGAAAAATACAGAGACGCTATTGGCAAAGACGGTAAACCGAAATTAACAGAAGAGGAACGTCTTTTAGCTTACGGTGATGGAAACAACAATTTGTTGGATGAAACCAATGCGTATTACACGTTGATGCGTTATGGTACGACTACGCCGAGCAATTGGGAACGGAATTATTATGTGTATCTTGATATGGACACGATTCCGTATCTTTATTATTCCTATGAGATCATGAAAGAGGACAAGAATGATCCTACGGAACCTCAAGCCGGTTTCTATTTCCATATCAATAATGCTCGTGTAGAGAAATTCTCGGCATCGTCTTCTGAGTCAAAATGGGCGTACCAATATTATCTCGACCATTCGGGTATCGGCTTGAACGAATGCAGCAGTATGTATGCGCTCGGTGAAAGTTCTTCGTTCCAATACGGTACGAAAGCGATTTTGTCGCCTACCAAAGCACGTACCGGATGCATCGACATCAGCGGATTGTATGTAGATGGCATCAGTGACACCATTAAAAACGGCGAATATCTTCAATTTGAAGCTCTTCGGATTTACCTTGGTGCCAACACAAAGATTAAAATCAATTATTTGTTCTTTGGCAGTAAATCGCTTGATGAAAGCGTAAAAGGTCAGGTCATTCCGACAACTGCCGGCGATGCGTATCCGTGGTCTGTTTCAAAAGAAGTGTTCGACGCCACGACTGATCCCGATTCCGCTTCGGCATCGTATACGTATGCAAACAAAATTGATTTGATTTCTCATGTGCAAGATCGCGAAAACGTTAATGATCATATCGCAACCGGTAACATCAAAACAAATGACGGTTATCCTTATGATCCGGCGGATAACGGCAAAGGTAAAGTATCCTATGATTCGTCCACCGGCAAACTGAAAGTGTTCGTAACCGACACGTCCAATCTGGATGAGGCCTATCGTTTTAAAGCCGGTTATAGTTTTGATCATAAATTGCGCTTGGACATAGACACGGCCAATTTGTCAAAATTGGATTCATCATCTGTGCGATATTTGAACTACTCCGTTGAGGCTCCTGAGGGAATGCGCTGGGCAATCATGTTCTCCGAGCCCAACGATGGATCTATGAGACGTGCCATTACCACATGGGTTGATTCGGATGCGAAATGGGGAGATGACGAGAATATTCAGACTTCTGCCCCCGCCGGCAAGACATACTTCCGCATGGCTACTTCAGGTGGTTATGCCGGACCGAACGCTGCGAGTAATGCCGTTTCGGAATATGATACCTATTGGCAAAATCAGAACAACTCTTCGTGGCGTTTGTATTCGATCCCCGGCTCACAAACCGGTGTTATCGATTTGGCGCAAGTGACGAGTGATTTCAGCTGGAAAAACGGTGTCGTATCCATATTCTTTGTTGCGTATCGCGATCCGACTTTTACAGGGTTACAATCTTATAACTCCAACAAGACGGTCGATGCAGCAGTCACGTTCAATTACGTTTACCTGACATCCTCGCCGATTCAGAAATCCAACATCGGCAGGGGTGCTGACGAAGCAGGTGATGTTTACAATTGGGGTTCTAAAAAGGTTACCGCTCCTTCTGTTAGCACCAAAGTGAATTTCCTGAATGGTTCGCATACGGATATCACAAAATGGGATACAACTGCGTTTGTAGACTATTTCCCGAATGGTATTGTGGACTTTATCGACAAGAATAATATGACGATCACGGAAACATCCAATGCCGATAAAGGTACTGTTAGCTTTAATGATAACGGCACAATGACTGTCAATGCATCAGCAGAATATGCGTTTACAATGAATTTTACCAATCCGATTCATTTCAGCGCATCCACTTTAAACGTCATGCAATTCAAAGCAACCTCAGATGTGAAATACCGAATTGCTATGAATGTGTATGATAAAAACGGCAAACATCAATATATTTATTTGACAAAAGAATATTTTTCATCTATTCCGTCCGGTGGAACGGATCTCGCGCCTGCCGGGACGTTGAATTTGACGTTGTCCTTCGGAAAGGTTTTGGGGGATAATGGATTTGACATTTCGAGCGTGTATATCCCGCAAATATCCGTTCGTTTTTATGGTTCGTCCTCTTCGAAGAAATTGACGGTTGAAACGTTGCGCACACAAGCACTGTATTCCGAAACAGTCAATAACGTGACTACGTATCACAACGTTGATCTGTCGAAAACACCCTATCTGTACTATTCTTATCGTTTGATCGATAAAAGCACCGGTAAAACCGTGTCTATGATCAACAACACATACGCTGAAAGTGTTCCTGATCCGAAAATGCTCCGTGTCGGTTTCTGGTTTATGAAAGACAATGATGTGTTTTATCAGCGTACATTGTCGGGCTGTGACAGTGCGGGTGTATCCGGCATCAGCGGAGAGCCTGCCGGTAAAAACATAGGTTTCGGTAAACCTTCGTTCGTGAGACTGGACGATGACGTTACGACCGGTTCGAACCAAAAAATCAAGGCATATTACGGTTATGGATCGGAAAGCGGTTGCATCGATGTCCGAGATTATATTTCGGATACAAAATTTGTGCTTAACAATTTCCGTTTCCATCTCGTCAACGAAAACTACTTTGATACAACAAAGTATACCTTCGTTGTGGATTATCTGTTCCTTGGCTCAAAAGCTTCTTCGGTCGATCTTTCAAAGTATACGGAAGAGGTTGATTATGAAACAACCGAGCTTGCGGATTATCTTGCCCCGAAGCCTGCAGATTTCCAAACCAAAGTCACGGAACTGACCGCCGATGAAAAATATCCTACCTTCGATGTTTCCGATAGCGAAACGTATTTCGCAAAGGATATTCAAGTCGACCTCAACAAAACACCGTATTTGTTCTACTCCATCAATTATCCGCATGGGGTGGAGGGCACCTTCGGTCTTGAGACCGATCGCGCGGTACAAGGTTCCGATATTTTCTATCGTGATGTTAGCGGTAAAGATGGCTATATGATTTCTGCCGGAGCTTCGCCTTCGCAGTATCTTAAGCAATCTGAAACGGGTTGTATTGACGTTCGTCAATGGTATTTGGATAAAGAGCAGACGTATTCCGGTGATATCTTGAATATCTCGAATTTGATTTTCTTCAAACCGGATACCCAAGGATCCTATGAGGCGGAAGTCATTTACATGTACTTCGGTGCGCCGGCAGATAAAACGATCGATCTTCTTCCGGAGTATTCCACAGGTCTTCTTGACAATGGTCTGCCGACCAGAACATGGGTCAACATGGGCGGTTCGACTAACATGGAATACGACAAGAACGGCGACCCGATTCCGGCTTCCAACCCGTCTTCCCCTGCAGAACCGTCTACCACCGTCGATTTTAAAGGCGGTGATATCACGGGAGATGGTTTCAATGATTTGTGGTACAGCAGTGATAGTTGGTCGCAGATTTATCTGTCCTACGGCAGCATTAATAACCGTGGTGCACGCAAGAATGGGGATAAGACAGACTTTGAATACCGTTCGACCGGTAATAACCAAATGTCCGGTCTCATGATTGATTTGAACGAAACCCCATATCTCCACTTCTCGTTCGATCAACCCGAAACCTCGCGTACATCGTTCCTTCTCCAACTGAACGACTGGTCATCGACACAATCGATGCTTGGTAAGTCGGCAGGTGAGATTAAACCCTGGTTGTCAATGTATTCACCGACATCTCCGTCAGGTCAGCTCATTAACATCGTTTCCAGTACTTATCTTATCACGTATTATAAAGATGAGGTTATGGAAGAAAACAAAGATGTTATGGTAAGCGGCAATCAAGGCGGCGTTATCGATCTTCGTTCCTGGTTCACTGTTACGAACGGCTGTAACAACGTTATCAGTCTTGATTCTATTCGTTTTTATACGCATGCAGCCAATGCGGATGATGGGTTCACCTCTTCGGATGTCAAGGTGAATTATTTGTATTTAAGTTCGTCGTCCAGTGCGGCATTCTCAGTGACGTTCCACAAGAACTACGATGATATGGATAACGACGATTCGAATGACACATACACGCAGTATGTCCTCCAAAATGCCAATGAGCAATACATCTCGGATGCAGCGGTATCGAATTTCAAGGTTCGCGAAGACGCAAACGGTAACGCCACACACACGTTTGTTGGTTGGTATACGGATCCGGAGTGTAACAACTATTTCGATATCAAAGGCACCCCGATGACAGGCAACATTGATTTGTATGCTCGTTGGATTGATAACAGTATAATCGAAAAGGATGATGAAGCAGCCGGAATCGATGTTACAGAAGTCAATTTGTTGGCGACTATGGATGTTGCAAACAAAAAGACCCATAACGGTTCCGGTACTGTGACGCTTGATAACGAAGCATTGTCAATCGAAAATACAGCTACAGACGGATCGGATTATGTTGTTGAGTTCCCGGTGAACAAAGCGTATTCCGTGAGTGATCTTCGTTCGCTGTTTATGGGCTTTGATAACAATGTGACGTGTGAAGGTTTCGATATTATATTGAACGCCAAATCAACCACATCCCGCTCGTACAGTCTGATTCAGGATGCGTTCTATCATACGTATTTAACCGATGATAAGTTATTGACAGCAGCACCGCACGACGGTGAATCGGCATTCTATACGTATCTAGGCGTGCGTAACGATCTTCCTGTTAGCGAAAACAAGGATGGTCTGATTGAAGTTAATTCTGTTACAATCAAGATTCCGAAAGGTGTTTCGGCAGAAATTCGTTATATCAAATCGGGCAATGAAATGGCGCTTCTCGGCAATTCGGACGTTCGTGCTCCGCAATCGACTTTGAAGGATCAGACGTTCGATCTACTCAAGAATACAGGTAACGATCCTTCGTTTGTGATCACCAGTACTGACATCGTTTACAACGAATTGAAGTCCAAATCCATGACGTATGGTGGCTATAAATATACGCAAGTCGCCATTCACGGTCGTGAGGATGGCTTTGCTCACATCGGCGGTCTGTATGATTATTCGATTGACATGACGATTCCTGCAGATAGAAACCCCGGACGTTGGTTGCAGTTCTCGATTGATCAGTCGTCGGATTCGTATTTCACGTTTGCTCTTTATGCCGCATTCAGTGGTGTGGTTGAAGGTGATACCGTCGGTGTGCGTAATGAACTTGTTACAGATGTTCACACCGAGAAATCCGTGTCTTACTTCGATTCTTCGCTCAATGGCGGTAAAGGTGGTCTTGTGGTCAAAGATCTGGATAGTGACTCGACGACGTTCATTCCCGCACATTCGGCATATATCAATGGATCTAAAACGTATTGGTTGGATTTGTATAATTGGTACAAAGATGCATTGAAGCCTTATCGTGAGAATTCGGAGGTCCGAGAGGTTAAACTTCTAGGTTTGCGACTGTTTACGGATAGTCGTACAACTGACGCTACGATCAACTATATGTTTATCGGTAGCGACGAGTCCAGCGATAGTACGTCATTCTTCGATTGTTGGGTTGAATATCCTTATAGAGCCGGCGCGGGTGTTGCTACGTTCTATGAGAAAGATGCGAACGGCAATAATGTTGTACGCCCCAATGTTGTAACCGATCCTTTCCAAATGTTAGGACGTTATAACAAAGGTAGTTCCTTCTATATTTCGCTCGATCAATTGACAAACCTTAAGGATGACGCTCCGATTGATGATCCGACGAAGAAATTTGTTGGTTGGGTCTTCCGTGATTATGCGGTTGGGCAATTTAGAGAACAGTATATTGACGAAGGTATGTCAGAGTCAGAAGCAGATGCAAAAGCCAAAGAGCCTAAAACAGATTTGGAATTGATGCCGTATTTGGTGTATTGGAATCCCAAACCTACAAACGGTAATGAGTACAATCCCGAAACAAATAAAGGTGGTTCTTGGTCGCTTTCGCCTGTGGAAGGTTTTGTGACCGATCAGAAATCTATCTACTACAACTTTGTCACGACACCTACGTGCAACACGCAGATTATTGTTCCGCTGTTCGCTCCCGCGGATTATCGACCGACATTGAAAGTGACGGTCGATGGCGGCGATAACAGTGCTGTTTCGTTTGTGACAAATAACGTTCAACCGACAAGACAAGTCGGTGAATGGGATGCTGAATACGGTTCCGAAGTTGTCGTTCGTGCAACAGGCAGTAATTTTGCGGGTTGGTACGATGAGCACGGTGTGCTGTTGTCGCTCAGCAAGGATTATCGCGTTAATTTGATGGCGGACACCGAGTTGATCGCGAAGTTCGGCTCACTCAGCAATGACAAACTGCTCGAATATCTGCCGCAAAACGGTCGCACCATTGTTTGGTTGCAATCTGAAAGCGGCACAGCAGGTTCGAATTTCAAACTCGAGTCCATAAGCGGTGGTAACATCCTTTTGGCAGACGACAAAACAACTGTCACTGTTGATAGAAGCAACATCAATGACACAACCGGTAAGAATCAGATTGCTTGCTATTGGAACATCGCCGATGGACAAATGCTTAAAGCGATCGCGCCCAACGGTTATCATTGGGAACAATTGTTGTCCGACGGCAGCACAGTTCGTGTCAGCGCTGAGAATGAATACTCGTTTATCGCATCAACCAACATCAAGCTCGTTGCGGTACAGGGGACAGGTGATTTCAAAACCTCGGTTTTGATCGATGAATTTGCTTTCGATGACGATCGTACCGATCCGATTCTTCGTATCAACGGACAAGTAATTTGTGCTGAAAACGAAGAACTTGTGTCTTGCGGTTTGACCTTCATCGATTTTAAAAATCACGGTGAGATTCCGTCGATCTATTGCGGTGCGTCGAATACGATCACCGCAACCGCTTGGAACTCGACAACCGGTCAATTCGTGGTGGAATTCTCGATTGAGGATTCACCTGAATATGTCATTCGGGGTTATGCAATCGTTCGAAACACCCAAACCGACAAATATTACGTTCGTTACAGCGAGACGGTTGCAACTGTTTTCTGATTTTGTTACAAAATTTTTAAATTTCACCCAAAAATCTATGTACATTTTTAAAATAGTATGTTAAAATATACTATCATAATATATATGTAATAGAATGAGGGTAAAGGAGGGGTACGTGTGAGTGAAACGGTCTTGAAACCGCAGGATGAAAGCGTCTCGGCGCCGATTGCTCCCGGAACCAAAAAGCGGCAATCGCCTCCGCCGATCGAACTTGTTTATCGTCAAGTTTTTGACTGGATCGACGGCAAGCTCTTTGGTTTTGAGTCGCAAATCCGCATTAACAATCCGAAACTCGGCACGTTATCTCCCGAGTTGTTCATGCCTATTGCCGAACGCTCCAACCAAGCGGTGGAGCTCGGCAAGTGGTCGTTTGTTGAAATGTCTGACATGATTCGCCGACAACGCGAAAAACAACATACGATCAACCGCATGTTTATGCCTGTTTCCATGAAATACTTCTGCAAGAAATATTTCACCGACAACGCTGTTCGTCAGCTCGAAAAAGCTTCAATGCAACCTTCTGACGTATGCATTATGCTGAAAGCGGAAGATCTTCTCGAATCGCCCGTTGGCATGAAAGAAGCGTTTGAAACTGCTCACGAAAAAGGCTTTGAGATTGCCGTAACAGGCATTGGTGACGGTGGTTTAGCGTTGTCGCAATTGAGCGATCTTCCGATCGATTATATTCGCTTTGATGCCGCGTTTGTTCAACAGTTGTTGACAAATGACCGCGCCAAAGAAATTGCTAACACGCTCGGTGAGCTCGGTACTAAGCTCGGAGCGCAATTGATGGCAGACGGTGTGGATTCGAAAGAATACGCCGAAGCGCTACAATCGATTGGTTGCTCGTTTATGCAAGGCGCGTATTTCTCGGATTATGTTCGCGAATCGCAAATGTATTAAATGTTATTTTGAAAGGGAAGGGAGGAGAGTCCGATGGAGAAAAAAAGCAAGTTGCCGCTGGACGAAAACGGCAATGTTGATTTCTCTCCTATGCATAAGCTGACGGTCAAACGTACCGGCAAACAAGTCATGCGTATGCAAATGGCGATCCGTATCACAGCCGTGGTCGTATTGGCGTTGTTCCTGATCGTGTTGCTGATGTATATGTTCTCGCTGTTCTCCTCGCAAGGCGGTCGCTTCACTGTCAGTTCGACGGACGCCGATCGTGGTTTGATTCTGTCCGAAATGGCGGACTTCTCGGAATATACCGCGTTGTTGAATGCCGATCCCTATGAAGAAATGGATAATATTACTTACACGTGGATGCCCACTGACCTGCATGAGCACGAGGGCGGCTCCCACAACGGTAAAAACTTCCTTGCTTATACGTTCTACGTCAAAAACACGGGTAAAGAAGACATCGACTATCGCGCTTACATTTTAATTGAACATTTGAAGCTTGCGGTGGACGAAGCTGTCCGTGTGCAAATTTACAAAAATGGTGAATCCACCATTTACGCAAAACGAACCAAAGACGGCGACGTGCAAGTTGACCTCGCTCCGGTAAATGAAACCACACCGTTTGTCGACGGTGTCACGATTTGTGACTTTGAACGCGACAATTTTGTGGTAGACGAGGTCGACAAGTACACGGTCGTTGTTTGGCTCGAAGGTGAAGACCCTGAATGTGTCAATGATATTTTAGGAGGTGAATTGAAAATGAGTATGACCTTTGAGGTTCTCGACGAGGACGAAGCCGCATCGGTTTAACAACCTACATACCCCGCGGTTGTTTGAAAACTTCAGAGTCACTGTCAGTTTCCCTGGATTATTTCAGGAGATGAAGAGACTCACAGCTTAAATCTTTAAGCTAAAGTTTTAAACAACCCAAAATCGATTGCGGCACTTCATTTTCAGTTCCACCTGCTCTTTTCTCATTGACACTTTAAGGTATAAAAACAAAATTAATTTTTAGGAGGAAAACACAATGAAAGTTAGCAAAAAATCCTTGATCGCTTCGATCGCTGTTCTCTGTGTCTGCGCTCTGTCTCTGACCGCGGCGTCCTTCGCTTGGTTCTCTGCGAGCGAAACTGCCCAAGTGAAAGATCTTGTTTTGGATGTGAAAGCTCAATCCGATATCAAACTTTCCGCCGTTTCCACCGCTATCACCGATTCTGCTTCTGAGGATTGGAAAACCACTCTGGTTGAGGGCGACTTCTACAACGAAAATAAGATTGAAGACGAAATCGCTGACGCTACTCCGTCCGCTGGCACTTTTGACGGCAACCTGAAGACTCTTACCGCTGATGCGCGCAAGAGAATCGATTCCAACACGGGCGATGTTTTGACTGGTGAAGCTGCTCTTTCTGATGCCGATTACACTGCGGCTACTAAAGGCGGTCATTATGCTGATTTCACCGTTTATGTTCGTACTACCGAGAAAAAAGATGTTGTGATCAACTTTAACGATTTCAAATATGTTGTTGAAAAGAACGGCGAGTTCGAGGATGCTTCTGGCGCCAGCGCTGTTGAGGCCCTTCGTCTTGGTTATGTCGGTGACAGCAACGCTGACGTTCTTGACA
>JAZTZV010000117.1:0-4875 GCA_045637645.1 Acutalibacteraceae bacterium
AGGATTTGTCTTCCTAAGACCGCTTGGCCTCCGACTTACAACGCGGGTCGTCGAGGAGAAGACGAATCGTCCCGCAGGGACAAGAGAAGCCACCTCGGGGTGCACCGATCCCTACGATGTTGCATCAAGATTGCGGTAATAGCGTAGGGAAGAGTATCGCAAAAAACTTTGAATTTTTTGCTTGACAAATGATTCACAAGGTGATAGAATATCGAATTGGTGAGTTTTGTCTATACGTGCGCCCATTTTTAGGACGCATAAACCGACAAAACAAGGCTAAAACGGAAGAAAGGAGAGATAAGATTGCCTACTTTTAACCAATTGGTCCGTAAGGGTCGCGAGGATCTCGAGAAGAAGGCGAAGGCGCCTGCTCTGTTGAAGGGCTGGAACTCCAAGAAGCGCGTTGCCATCGATCAAAACTCCCCGCAAAAACGTGGTGTCTGCACCGCTGTTAAGACCTCCACCCCGAAGAAGCCGAACTCGGCTCTCCGTAAAGTGGCGCGTGTCCGTTTGTCCAACGGTATCGAAGTTACTTCGTATATCCCCGGCGAAGGTCACAACCTGCAGGAGCACAGCGTGGTTCTGATCCGCGGCGGTCGTGTTAAGGACCTCCCCGGTGTGCGTTACCACATCATCCGCGGCACCCTTGATACTCAAGGCGTTGCGAAGAGAATGCAAGCTCGTTCGAAGTACGGTGCGAAGCGCCCGAAAGCGAGCAGCAAGTAAGAAAGAGATATTCCTGAAAGGCTGAGATTCAGCGGCCATTCTAATTACATATATATATGTAAACGGAAGCCCCTGTGTCGGCCAACGAGAGTATGTCACTTTCGAGTACCTATGATATCATTTATATGAAGGAGGGAAGTAAAGTGCCGAGAAGAGGTTCTATCGCAAAACGCGATGTTTTGCCCGATCCGCTTTACAATTCCAAACTGGTCACCAGACTGATCAACAACATTATGCTCGACGGTAAGCGCGGTGTTGCTCAGAAGATCGTGTACGGTGCGTTCGACATCGTCCGTGAGAAGACTGAGAAAGATCCGCTCGAAGTGTTTGAGCAATGCATGGAAAACATCATGCCCCTTCTGGAGGTTAAAGCCCGCCGCGTCGGTGGTGCTACCTACCAGGTTCCGATGGAAGTGCGTCCCGAGCGTCGTCAAACGCTGGGTCTGCGCTGGTTGACGACCTACTCGCGTGCTCGTTCGGAGCGCACGATGAAGGAGCGTCTCGCAAACGAAATTCTCGATGCGCTTCAGGGCAACGGTGGCGCTGCCAAGAAGCGTGACGACACCCACAAGATGGCTGAGGCGAACCGCGCCTTCGCTCATTTCCGTTGGTAAGATAGGAGGAGCAGCATTATGGCTAGACAAGTACCCCTTTCGCTTACCAGAAACATCGGCATCATGGCGCATATCGACGCGGGTAAAACCACGACGACCGAGCGTATTCTGTACTACACCGGTGTTAACTATAAGATTGGTGAGACGCATGACGGCGGCGCGACCATGGACTGGATGGCGCAAGAGCAAGAGCGTGGTATTACCATCACCTCTGCTGCGACTACCTGTTTCTGGAAAAACAAAGACGGTCAAAACAACCGTATGAACATCATTGACACCCCGGGCCACGTGGACTTCACCGTTGAGGTGCAACGTTCTTTGCGCGTGCTCGACGGCTCTGTGACGGTTCTCTGCGCCAAAGGCGGCGTTGAGCCCCAATCCGAGACCGTGTGGCGTCAAGCGGACAACTATCAAGTTCCCCGCATGGCGTACGTCAACAAGATGGACATCATGGGCGCCGATTTCTATCGCGTCGTCAACATGATGCGTGAGCGTCTGAAATGTAACGCTGTGCCGATTCAGCTCCCCATCGGTTCCGAGGATACCTTCAAGGGCATCATCGACCTCGTGGAGATGAAGGCCGACATCTATTATGATGACATGGGCAAGGATATGCGCGTGGAAGAGATTCCGGCGGATATGCTTGACAAAGCAAACGAATACCGTGAGGCTCTCCTCGAGGCGATCGCCGAGCAGGACGACGAACTCATGGACAAGTACTTTGCCGGCGAGGAGATCACCGTTGATGAGATCCAAACCGTCATCCGTAAGGCAACCATCGCCAATGCTATGGTTCCCGTTTGCTGCGGTACGTCCTACCGCAACAAGGGCGTTCAAAAGTTGCTTGACGCGATCGTCGCGTACATGCCCTCGCCGCTCGACGTTCCCGCCATCAAAGGCGTGAACCCCGAGACGGAAGAGGAAGTTGAGCGTCCGTCCTCTGACGAGGAGCCGTTCGCCGCTCTTGCGTTCAAGATCGCGACCGACCCGTTCGTTGGTAAACTCTGCTTCTTCCGTGTGTATTCGGGCGTTGTCAACGCGGGTCAAACCGTGTACAACTCCTGCAAGGATAACAACGAGCGTCTCGGCCGTATCGTGCAAATGCACGCCAACGAGCGTAAAGACCTCGACGTGGTTTACGCGGGCGACATCGCTGCGGCGATCGGCTTGAAGAACACCACGACGGGCGATACTCTCTGCGACGAGAAGCATCCCGTTATCCTCGAATCCATGGAATTCCCCGAGCCTGTTATCCGCGTTGCCATCGAGCCCAAGACCAAAGCCGGTCAAGAGAAGATGGGCATCGCGCTTGCGAAGCTCGCGGAAGAGGATCCGACCTTTAAGACCTACACCGACGAAGAGACGGGTCAAACCATCATTGCCGGTATGGGTGAGTTGCACCTCGAGATCATCGTTGACCGTTTGCTCCGCGAATTCAAAGTCGAAGCGAACGTCGGCGCTCCTCAAGTTGCTTACAAAGAGACCATTCGCAAGAATGCGGATGTCGACCATAAGTATGCTCGTCAGTCGGGTGGTAAGGGTCAATACGGTCACGTTAAGATCCGCGTCGAGCCCAACGAGTCGGGCAAAGGCTACGAGTTCGTCAACGCGGTTGTCGGCGGCGCGATTCCGAAGGAATACATCCCCGCTGTTGACCAAGGTATCCAAGGCGCAATGCAGTCCGGTATTCTCGCGGGCTACAATGTTGTCGACGTGAAGGTTACCCTGTATGATGGTTCGTACCATGAAGTCGACTCCTCTGAAATGGCGTTTAAGATCGCCGGTTCGATGGCGTTCAAAGAGGCTATGCGCAAAGCGGATCCCTGCTTGCTCGAGCCCCTCATGAAAGTCGTTGTCATCGTTCCCGAGGATTACATGGGCGACGTTATCGGTGACCTCAACTCCCGCCGCGGCTTGATCCAAGGCATGGAAGCGATCACCGGCGCGCAACAAATCAACGCCATCGTTCCGCTGTCCGAGATGTTCGGTTATGCGACCGACCTTCGTTCCCGTTCGCAGGGCCGCGGTCAGTACAGCATGGAGCCGAGCCACTATGCGGAACTTCCCAAATCCGTGTCTGAAGCGGTTATCGCTAAGCGCGCGAAGAAGGAAGATTGATTTTCGGTTCTTAAGTGAGCAATTTTGTGGGGAAACCCGCAAAATTGCCGCTTAAATATTGACTTTTTTTCCAAAACCCCTTGCAATTCTGTCAACAAGTTGATAGAATAGGGATAGTTTGGATAAACTATCAAAACTTTGTTCAATCAAAGTTATCAAAGGAGGAAATTCCAATGGCAAAGGAAAAATTTGAACGTTCCAAACCCCACGTAAACATTGGCACCATCGGTCACGTTGACCATGGTAAGACCACCCTGACCGCGGCGATCACCAAGGTTCTGAACATGGGCGGTAACGCTGAATTCGTGGATTACGCGAACATCGATAAGGCTCCCGAGGAGCGCGCACGTGGTATCACAATCAACACCTCGCACGTCGAGTATCAAACCGATTCTCGTCACTATGCGCACGTTGACTGCCCCGGCCACCCCGACTACGTTAAGAACATGATCACCGGAGCTGCTCAAATGGACGGCGCGATCCTCGTCGTGTCTGCTGCTGACGGCCCCATGCCCCAAACCCGTGAGCACATCCTGCTCTCCCGTCAGGTTGGCGTTCCCTACATCGTCGTGTTCATGAACAAGTGCGACCAAGTCGACGACGAAGAGCTCCTCGAGCTCGTCGAGATGGAAATCCGCGACCTTCTGAACGAGTACGAGTTCCCGGGCGACGACACCCCCATCGTGAAGGGTTCGGGCCTCATGGTTCTCGAGTCCACCTCCACCGATCCTCATGCTCCCGAGTATGAGTGCATCTGGGAGCTCATGAACGCTGTTGACAGCTACATCCCCACTCCCGAGCGTACCACCGACCTGCCCTTCTTGATGCCCGTTGAGGACGTCTTCACCATCACCGGCCGCGGTACTGTTGCTACCGGCCGTGTGGAGCGTGGCCAATTGAAGCTCTCCGAGGAAATCGAAATCATCGGTTTGACCGAGGAGCGCCGCAAGACTGTCGTTACCGGTATCGAAATGTTCCGCAAGCTCCTCGACTACGCTGAGGCTGGCGACAACATCGGTGCTCTGCTCCGTGGCGTGCAACGTACCGACATCGAGCGCGGTCAAGTTCTCTGCAAACCCGGCTCCATCAACCCCCACACCAAGTTCCATGGCAACGTCTACGTTCTGTCCAAGGACGAAGGCGGCCGTCATACTCCGTTCTTCAACAACTATCGTCCCCAGTTCTACTTCCGTACCACGGCCGTGACCGGCGTTGTTAACCTGCCCGCAGGCACCGAGATGTGCATGCCCGGCGATAACGTCGAGATGGACGTCGAACTGATCACCCCGATCGCTATCGAGGAAGGCCTCCGCTTGGCTATCCGTGAAGGCGGCGGTAGCGTCGGTTCGGGCGTTGTTACCAAGATCAACGAGTAATCTTTGATGTTGTAACGGATTCGTTCAAAACGTAATAAATC
>JAZTZV010000118.1:0-11736 GCA_045637645.1 Acutalibacteraceae bacterium
CCACCCGCGCCGCGTACAACGCCGGCGCGGGGAGTGCCAAGCCGATGGCGACGAGCGACGACATCGGTTCAAGCGACAGGTCGGGGACACTGAGCAACGGCACGCCGACCACCGCCGCCAAGATGCAACACACGCGAAGCGCGGAAAGCTTTTCTTTCAAAAACAGCGGCGACAGCAACATGATGATGACGGGTGCCATGTAATAACACACGGTCGAAAGTGCGACCGAGCCTGTGTAATCGAACGACAGGAAGAGCAAGATCCAGTTGACGCTGAGCGCCGTGCCCGACAGCAACAGCCAGCCGATATTCTTTTTGAACGCCGCGCGATTGAGCGGTTTGCGGCGAATCAAAATCACAGCCGCCAAGCAAAGCGCGCCGATGCATGCCCGCAATCCCACCGTCAGCGGGCGCGAGAGCGGGATTTGATCCACCACGATGCCGACCGATCCGAAGATCAGCATCGATATCAGCATTTTGAGAATGTTCATCGATCAGTCCGCCGTCACTTTCCCGAGCAACCACACGATCGTGCCGCCGAAGGCGAACGCGACGATCGAGCCGAGGATCATCCACACGTTGGCGGTCATGATGTCGTAGTTGATGCACGCGACCGACACCGCCGACGCGGACACCAAGCCGAGCAGGAAGCTGAGCGTCACACCCTTGTTCCATTTCAGCGCCTTGGCGGTGATCTTTGCGCTCAACACAATGCCGAGCAACATGCCGACTGCGAAGACCGCGGCGGGGATATAATGAATAAAATCGTTGGCGAAGAAGTCGCCCATGAAATCGAAAAACAGTTTGGGATTGAGCGTTTTGACCGCGTCAAGTGCCACGCCCGCCGCGTCTTTTACGAACGAGGTGGCGTTGTTGACGTAGCCGAAATAAACCGTCTCATACAAATCCAAAATCATCAGCACGAGCGAGCCGCTCACACCGGGGAGAAGCATCGCAAATCCGCCCGCGGCACCCGCGCCGAACATTTGCGCACAACCGAGCAAGGAAAACGCAGGCACGGCATATTCGCCGGTTTCGGCGGGATCGACGGGGAAGCACACCAGCTTCACGGTCGTCAGCGCGGCGATCACCGCTACGCCGAGGAGCAAAGACAGCACATTCACGCGCAAACCCTTCATTTGCGTTTTCAAAAACACCGGTACCGACACGGCAACAAGACCGATGAACCAAAATACCGTCGGCATCGGAACGACCGCGAACAACCATTCGAGTAATTTCGAAAACGCCACGATGCCGAGGATGGTGCCAATGCCGACCTCGGCGAGGAACACAAGGTCTTTGAGACGGTTTTTGTTGTCTTTTTTGGTGAGACCCGAAATGGCGTTCATCATACGGTCGAAGATGTTCATAATGGTCATCATCGTGCCGCCGCTGACGCCGGGGATCACGTTGGCGATGCCGACGGCAACGCCGCCTCCGAGTGCGCGTAAAGTGTTTTTCATGAAGCAATCGACTCCTTTTGTGTCAAGGTGATTCTATATATAATGATAAATCCGTGTGTTTATGCCCAGTTGCCTGTCAACGCCATCGCCGCCGCGATCGCCGCAACGGGCGCGGTTTCACAGCGCAGGATGCGCGGCCCCATGGTGGCGGTTTTGACACCCGCTTGCATCAGCGCGTCGATTTCGTCGGGGGCGATGCCGCCTTCGGGACCGATGATGAGCGCAAGTGCTGTTTGGGCGGGGTCGATGAGCGCGGAAAACGGCGCGCCGCCGCCTTCGTAGCACACAATGGCGGGCGTGTCCGTCAGGCGCGGCAGAATGTCGCGAAAGCGCACGGGCGCGTGCACCGTCGGCAATATGCCGCGACCGCTTTGCGAGGCGGCTTCGTCGGCAATGGTTTGCCAGCGCTTGATTTTTTTGTCCGCTTTGTCGCCGATCTTGGCGATGCTGCGGCTCATTTCCACGGGAACGATCTCGGTCACACCGAGCTCGACCGCTTTTTGAATGATATATTCCAGCTTGTCGCTTTTGGGAAGTCCTTGATACAGCGTGATGTTCAGCGACGGTTCCGCTTGCGACGCGCGCACCGCTTCAACCGTCAGCTCTACGCCGCGGTCGGTAAACGCCGCGATCACGGTGTCATATTCCGTGGAGCGACCGTCGCAAATCAGCACGTCATCGCCCACGCGCAAGCGGAGCGATTTTTGAAGATGGATCGCGTCTTGTCCGTCGATCGTGAGCGTGTCGCCCACCGCGGCGGGTAAGGGCAAGGATTTGAAAAAGCGCGGCATATCCATCCTCCTTATATGCATACGGAAAAAATGAAGCGGTTGCGTTCGGCGACAAAAAGCCAAACTTCACCGCTATCATCTTATCATTATCAAACGGGAATTGCAAGTAAATTATCGGTAAAGACGTTTGTAAACGGCGGTGTGTGTGCCGCTTGTTTGGGTGATCATCGGCGGCAGGACATGCAATGTACCGCTTTTGGCGGCTTCGAGCAAAAACAGCCACGGTGCGGCACCGTCGCGCGCGTGCACGAATTGCAAGCGCGTCGGGGTCAGTCCCGCCTGTTGCACGGCGGTCATCACATCTGCTAAGCGAGCGGGACGATGACAAAGGCAAAAGCGTCCTTGCGGCGTCAGCAAGCGCGCCGCCGCGCGGCAAACGCGATCAAGCGCGTCGGGGGCGTCCTCTTGCCGCGCCGCGCGGCGAAGCGGATCGGGACTCGGACGTGATGCCCCAAACGGAAAATACGGCGGGTTGCAGGTCACAAGGCTCATCGAGTTCGCCGCGGGCATCGCGTCGGTATCGTTCCAATCGGCGGTCACAAGCGTGATGCGCGATGTAAGGTCGGCGCGTGCGATCGATGCGGCGGCAAGTGCCGCAAACGCGGGTTCACGCTCGACGGCGGTGATGTGCGTCGGCGGGTCGCGGCGACACCAATACAGCGGGATGATGCCGTTGCCGCTTCCGAGGTCGCACGCAACGTCGGTCGATGTCGGCGCGGCGAAACGCGCCAATACCATACCGTCTTCGCTGACGCGGCAATGCTCGTCGGTCGCAACGGCGATTCCGCCGCCGATGGCTTCAAAGATGTACATGCGATCCCTCCTTTTTTCTCTTATTGTAGACAACGGACATCTTCTTGTCAATAGGGTTGCAACAGCAGGAAAAGCATGCTATAATGAATCATTATAAAACTGAAACGGGAGGGATGCCGTGTGAAACGAGCAGACGCACAAGCGGTCGATCGCTTCGACTTGCGACAATCGTGGGTCATCGCATTGCTGTTGACAATGGCGATCCCTGTTTTCCCGGAATATGTCGCGCCGTTTTTGTCGATTTTGTCGCTCGTTGCGGCGATGTTGGATGCCAAGAAGCATCATCGGCAGGTGCGCGTCGGTGCAACAGGCAAAGCCGTCATCGCGCTTTTGTGCTTTGCGGCGGTGCATGTGATATGGGCGGATAACGCGCTGTTCAGCGGCTTTACGGTGATTTGCTGGGTTGCGATGCTGTGTTCCTATTTGGCGGTCAGCACCGTGCTGAACTCCCCAAAGCGCACCGAAACGGCGATGCTGTTGCTGTCGCTGACGGTCGGTGCACTCGGCGTGCTGTCGTGTGTGCAATATGTGCTGGTCGGCGTGATGGGCAAAGACATTTCGCTTTGCGTGGCGTGGGCGCCGCTGGACAAATGGGTGTTCAGCATCGCGCCGTTTAAAATCGAACTCGGCGCGGGTGTCGACCGTGCGTGTTCGACGTTCACGAATTCCAATTTGTGCGCCCAGTTTTTTGTGATGGCGATTCCGCTTGTGGCGTCGTTCGGTTTCACGGGTCGCCGCCGCGCGATCAAAGTGCTCGCGCGCGTGTCGTTGCTGTTCGGTGTGGCGGGATTGGTGCTGACGTTTTCGCGCGGTGCCTATCTGTCGTTCATCGCGATTGCCGTTGTGATGTGCATCGCCAACATGCGCCGCTTGGTGCCGATTTTGATGGTGGGATGTTCGGTGCTTCTCTTGTTGCCCGACTCGATTTATGAGCGACTCGGCACGATCACCGATGCCGCCGATCACACGATCCTCGAACGTTTTGAGTTGTGGGGCATCGGCATGGAGCTGTTTTTGGATGCACCGCTGTTCGGTCACGGCTTCGGTCTCGGCTCGACGTTTGAAGCGTTGCAACAAGCGGGTTTTTACAACCCTCATGTGCATAACATGGTGGTGCAGTTCATGGCGGAGCTCGGTGTCGTCGGCGTTTGTCTGTTGTTGTACATCATTTGGAAAATGTTCCGCACGGGCTTTGAACTGATCATTCACACACCCGACAGCCGCATGTACGGCGCATCCGTCATCGCGTTTTGCGCCGGATTTTGCATGTTCGGCATGGTGGATTACCCGCTGTGGACGCCGAAAGTGGTCGGCATGTTTTTGCTGATGCTCGCGTTCACGGATACATTCGGCTTTTCGCAAATCAAGCGTTCGTCCTGCTCGGTGTTGCAGGCGATCCCGTTCTATTCGACGGTGCACGACCGCTTGGAAGAATGGGTCAAAAAGAAAACCGCGCCCAAAGACGAGCGCGAGGCACAGGAAGAAGCATAAAAGAAGGCACACTTCGTTTTCGAAGTGTGCCTTTGTTGTTTGGTTGCCGTGCGTCCGTCGGACGCGGTGGCCTTCGGCGACAAATCTTTGGCATTGCACAAACCTCTTGCCTCTCCCTTTGGGAGAGGTGGCAAAACCGCAGGTTTTGACGGAGAGGGCGATCGTTCTTTCGAACGATCGTTGCCGCGAGTTTGGCGGCCGTTACAAACCGATGGTTTCGAAGAATTGCACTTCGTCTTCGAGGGAATTTTGTTGGTCTTTGGCGTATTGCAAACGTGCGGTGTGGCGGCGGCGATTCTTTGTCACGCCGTTTGCCAACCGATGCACATACGCAACAGGCAACAAAAGCGGATTTTCGGCATAGGCGTATTGTCGAGGTAAATACGTGGGGGTGGGGAACAGCCAACGCGACAGCATCCCGACGTTGCCGCCGCTCTTGTGCAAGCGGCGTTCCTGTCGCATGCGCGACATCATGCGGCGCTCATCTGTGCCGAAGGTGCCTTCCGACAACATGCGGCACAGCAAGCCTTCTTCGGTGGCTTCGTCGACGGCGCGTGAGAGTCCTGCAGGGATCGGCGCGCCGAACCATTGCTCGCACAGCCACAGCATGTGTCGTGCAAAACGCTCGATTCGCAATGCGCCGAGGCGTTCGAGCGCATGCTCCCACAGCGTTTCATCGGGAAACCGCTGTGCCAAAACGGCGACATCCATCAACTGACGCAAGCCGCATCCGCCGCCGCAAAAATGCGACGCCATGTGCGCGATGGTGTAGGCGATCTCGGCGTCGTCGCTGAGATGGAACGTGCTGTCGCGCTTTTGCCGCGCGTCCGTCCACACATCGTCATACGGCTCTTTGTCTTGCGTGGCCGCGTCGAAACGGCGCAACACGGTGTGCAATTCGATTCGCACGCCGTGTTTTTCATACACCCACACTTCGGGTTGTTCCTGTATTTTGTCGAAACCCGCCGCGACCAATGCCGCGTGCGCGCCGTCGCGTGCCGCGGGGGTCACCGCCGCGTCGATGTCGCCCATCGTGCGCATCGCGGGGTTGCGATAATAGCGACGTGTCACCGCGCCTTTGAACAGCAAATGCGCGATGTCGGCGGCGTGAAGCACCGCGACAAATTCGGATTGCACCTGCTGTTGCGTCTCGTAGCGCGCGAGCGTCATGAAGGCATCGCGGCGCAACCGATCGCGCACCGCGTCGGGCATGTCGCATTGTCCGACCGCTTCAAACAACGCGCCCGACAGCGATTGCCGCTTGGCAAGGGCATACAGCTTGCCCCATTCCTGCGCATTCAACGACGGCGCGTGCGTTTCTTGCCGCAGATACGCCGCCATGCAGGCGACAAATTCGCGATAGACGTTCATGGATTACATCGTCTCCTTCATCACTTCAAAACAAAGACGTTCGAGATCGGCAAGTGTTTCCAGCGAACAGGCTTGCGTGCGGAGCTTGGCGGCACCCTGCAAGCCGCGCATATACCACGAGGCGTGCTTGCGCGCTTGCAACAGCGCGATTTTCTCGCCCTTGTGTTCCACCGCCATGCGCGTTTGACGGAACAGCAGTTCCATGCGCTTGGATACAGGCGGATCGGGCAAGATCGCCTCATGCGATAAATAGGCTTCGATTTGCGTGAAGATCCACGGCGCGCCGAGCGCACCGCGTCCGACCGCCACCATGTCGCAGTCGGTGTGTTCGAACAGCGCGGCGGCGGATTTCGCGTCCACGACATCGCCGTTGCCGATGACGGGGATGGACACCGCTTTTTTGACGTCGCGAATGATATCCCAGTCGACGGGCGGGGCATACATTTGGTCGCGGGTGCGTCCGTGAACGGTCACGGCGGCGGCACCGCCCGCTTCGACCGCTTGCGCGACCTCGACGGCGTTGACGTGCGCTTTGTCATATCCTTTGCGGATCTTGGCGGTGACGGGGACGTCCACTTCTTTTGCCATCGCTTCGATGATGCGGCGGCAAAGATCGGGGTCGCGCATCAGCGCACTGCCGCAGGAATTGCCCGCGATTTTCGGTGCGGGACATCCCATGTTCACGTCGATGACGTCGGGGCGAAATTCCATCACAAGACTCGCCGCTTTTGCCATCGTGTCGGGGTCGTCGCCGAACAGTTGGATGGCGGCGGGGTGTTCGCCTTCGTCGAGGACGAGCAGTTCGCGGCTTTTGCGGTCGCCGAACAGCAGTCCTTTCGCGCTGACCATTTCGGTGGTGGTGAACGCTGCGCCGTGATCGACGCACAAACGGCGAAACGCGCGGTCGCCCGCGCCCGCCATCGGCGCAAGCGCCGCGTGACCTTGTATATCCAGTGTTCCGATTTTCATATAGGTTTTCTCCTTGAGAAGGTTATGATGATAAGGTGGGCGTGGATCCTTCGTCTTGCCCGAGACCCGTTCGACTGCGGCAACGCGGTGCGCAGAGTCTGCGCACCCTACGATGTTGCAACTTTTTCACTGCCCTTGAATCCCCCCGTCGATGCTCACGCATCGCCGACCCCCTTTGACAAGGGGGTCAAGGATGAGGTTTTGTGCGTTCGATGCCGGCGCATCGAATACATGTAGGGGACGGGTTTCCCGTCCCGTGGGATCATGCAAAATTTGCGGCGAACACGCCGTAAAAAGTGAAAATGCCGCTCAAAGAGCGGCGGGGTTTCAATCGTCCGGAATGTCGACGCCCTCGGGGTCGGGGGTGTATTCCAAAATGTCGGCGGGTTGGCAATTCAGCTCGCGACAAATGGCGTTGAGGGTGGAGAAACGCACGGCTTTGGCGCGGTTGTTTTTCAGAATGGACAGGTTGGCAAGCGTGATGCCGACGCGGTCGGACAATTCGGTCAGACCGATCTTGCGCTTTGCCATCATCACATCCAGATTGACAATAATCGCCATGTGTGTTTCACCCCACTTTTCTCAAAAGATATCTCAAAAAATCGCGCACCAACTGCCGCACGGAATGTCGAAACAGCCGCTTGGCAAAGCGCTTCAAATACGTAATCAATGTGTTCATATCGTCATGTCGTTTTCTTGTTTATAGGCAGTGGCTTGTTTGACGATTTCGGCGAAGATGAACAGCATCAGTCCCGACAGCACAAACGCGAGGACGAGCAGTCCCATCGAGAATTTAAACATCCCGCCGAACGCCATCATGCCGATGTAAAACACGGCGAGTATCAACAATTCCGCACCCAACCATTTGAACAGTCGCACGGACGGCTTCGAGAAAATCGTGCCGACGTTGACGTTGTGGAGGAGTTTGCGAATCTGCCACAGCATCAACAGCGACATCACACCCGATACGCCGAGCGTGATCAAATAACGCGGGAACCAAAACTCGGGCGTGTTGTTGAACGGCATCATAAAGGTTTGAATGATCCACGGCAAGGCGACCAGCACCGCCGCATTGAGAACCATCAAGCCCCACATCGCGATTTCCATCACGCCGGACAGGCTTCTTTTTCCGACCAATTTCATAACGTTTTTTCCTCTTTGCAATTACTCCGTGAACAGATCCAGCATCTCGCAGAATTTGACACGCTTTTCGGGCGACATCTTGCGGAACGCTTCAATCATCAGGACTTCACGGGTGGCATCCTTCGGATCGGCGGACGCGATCGCGGGATTTTCCGAGCGGCCCACAAGGTAATCGAGGCTGACTTCAAACAAGTCGGCGATTTTGCACAGGGTGGCAACGCTCGGGTAGGAGTTGCCCAGTTCGTAGCAGGTGTAACCGGGGCGAGACAGTCCGAGCTTTTCGGCGACTTGCCCTTGTGTCAGGTGGTGGTCCTTGCGAAGCATCACCAAACGCGCACGGAAGATGGAATCCGTCAACATAAAAACTCACCGGTCCTTTCGGTAGGTGTCATCAAACGCGGCGCGGTGCCGCGAGCGGTTGCAAAAAACGAGATTTCGACATCTCTTACAGTCAGTATAACAGATAGTTTTTAAAAATACCAGTCTTTTTTACAAAAAAAATCGTGGGTTATTCGCCTTAACATAAAATCCTGTATTCCCTCTTGCCAAACGGCATAAAATGGTGTATACTAACAATCAGCACGTTTGTCAATACCGCGTATCCTTTGGGATGCGGGCGGGCGGGTCCTGTGCGACGGGACGCCGTGAACCATGTCAGGCGGGGAACCGAGCAGCATTAAGCGGTCGCTTTCCGTGCGCCGCAGGTAACCTGTCCGTTCGCATCCCAAAGGGTACGCGGTTTGTATTTCAGAAAAAGGAGTGCGGCATGCAATGACCTATCAAGTGTTATACAGAAAGTGGCGCCCGAAGACGTTCGCGGACGTCAGCGGTCAGCCGCACATTGTCGCGGCGCTTCAAAACGAGGTGCGCGATGGTCGCCCCGCGCACGCCTATTTGTTCATCGGCTCGCGCGGCACAGGCAAGACCACCTGTGCGAAAATTCTTGCCAAGGCGGTCAACTGCCTGCATCCGAACGGCGGCGACCCCTGCAACGAATGCGAAAACTGCCGCGGCATCGACGACGGCTCGATCCTCGACGTGATGGAGATCGACGCCGCGTCTAACAACGGTGTCGACAACATCCGCGAACTGCGCGAAGCGGTCAACTTTACGCCCGCCGTCGCGAAATACCGTGTGTATATCATCGACGAGGTGCACATGCTCTCCGACGGTGCGTTCAACGCGCTTCTCAAAACGCTCGAAGAGCCGCCTCCCCATGTCATCTTCATTCTCGCCACCACCGAAGCCCACAAAATGCCCGCGACGATTTTGTCGCGTTGCCAACGCTTCGACTTCGCGCGCATTGCGCCCGAAGACATTGCGGCTCGTTTGCAAACGGTTGCGGCAGGCGAGAATTTCACCTTGACCGACGAAGCGGCGATGCTGCTGGCGCGTCTCGCCGACGGTGCGATGCGCGATGCGCTGTCGCTGACCGACCAATGCCTCTCTCGCTCGCGCAACATCGATGCCGACGTCGTGGCGAACGCCACGGGTCTTGCGGGTCGCGAGCATTTGTATGCGCTGTCCGCCGCGGTGCGTGAGCATCGAAGCGGCGATGCCCTCGCGCTGATCGATACGTTGTATAACGCGTCGCAGGATATGGCGCGTCTTTGCACCGAGTGGCTCGGGTTTTATCGCGAGCTGATGCTGTGCAAGAGTGTGGCACGTCCGCAGGACATCCTCATCGCGACCGATGCGGAGCTCGCGCGTTTGCAACAGGAAGCCGCGCAATACGAATTGGCGACGGTGCTGTATGCGATGGACACGCTTCAGCAAGCGTGCCAACGCTTGCAAACAGGTGCCGATCGCCGCTTGGAAACCGAGATGGCGGCACTTCGTTTGTGCGATCCGACGCTTGATACGTCGACGGCGGCACTCATCAGCCGCATCGAATTGCTGGAAAACGCGGTGCGCCGTTTGGCGGCGGGACTTCCCGCGGCGGATGTCGCCGCACCCGCGCAAACCCCTGTTCAAACAACCGCTCCCGCGGCACCGCCCGCGCAACCGCCTGCGCCTGCGGCACCTGTTGAGACGAGTGCGCCTGCGCCCGTTGCCGCCACGCAAGCACCGCCTGCGCCGCCTGCCGCCGCGCCGTCGCAAGACACCGCCGAGGAGATGCCGTTCGTGCAATGGCGCGATGTGCTGGAACGTTTGCGCACGACCTGTGCGCCGCTGTTCGGTGTGCTGGAAAACACGCAAGCCGTCATTGCGGGCGGTTCCCATGTCATCATTTATACCGATAACCCCTTGTTCAAGACCATGCTCGCAGGGGGCAACAATAAAGCGTCGTTGTTTGCCGCGATCGCCGAGGTGACGGGCAAACGCTACAAACTCGGTGTGCGCTTGCCGCAACCGACCGAAGCCGCCGCCGACGAAAACGATCCGCTTGCGGCGCTTCTCAAAAACGGTGAAGAAAACGGAATCCCCGTTATCAGACAATAAAAAGGAGTTGCAACAGTTATGAAAGCACGTTTGCCGCAAGGTATGGGCAAAGGCCCCGGAAATATGCAAGCCATGCTGCGCCAAGCGCAGAAAATGCAAGAGGATGTCGCCGCGAAGCAAGCCGAGCTTGAAGAGCGCGAATACAGCGCCACCGCCGGCGGCGGTATGGTGACCGCCGTTGTCGACGGCAAGCACCTTGTCAAATCGCTGACCATCGATCCTGAAGCGGTCGATCCCGACGATGTCGAGATGCTCGCCGATTTGATCACCGCCGCTGTCAACGAAGCGGTGCGCAAAGCGACCGACACCGCCGACGAGGAACTCGGCGCCATCACCGCGGGCATGAACATCCCCGGCATGCCCGGCTTGTTTTAAGTAGGAAGACAGTATGGCACATCAAGTACCTGCTCTTGAAAACTTGATCGATCAACTCGAACGCTTGCCGTCGATCGGACGAAAGTCCGCGACACGGTTGGCGTTTCATGTGTTGCGCGCGCCCGACGAGGAAGCGAAAGCGCTCGTCGACGCGATCGTGCAAGCGCGCGAAACGATCCGCGAATGTACGGTGTGTTGCAACCTCGCCGACGGCGAGACCTGCCCGATTTGTGCCGACGCGGAACGCGACCGCACGACGCTGTGCGTCGTCGAGGATCCGCAGGATGTCGGCGCATTTGAACGCACGCGGGAATATCACGGATTGTATCACGTGCTTCACGGCACGATCTCCCCGATGGAGGGTGTCGGCCCCGACAAGCTCCGCATCCGCGAATTGCTTTATCGCGTCGCGAACGAGGATATCCGCGAGATCATCATGGCAACCAACCCGACGGTTGAAGGCGAAGCGACCGCGATGTACATCGCGAAGCTGCTCAAACCCTTCGAGGTTCCTGTCACGCGCCTTGCCTACGGCATCCCCGTCGGCGGCGATTTGGAATATGCCGACGAGATCACCTTGCGCCGCTCGCTCGAAAACCGCAGTCAGTTGTAAGGGAGCAGCGACGCTTTTCCCTTTCCCCTTTTCACTATTCACTATTCACTATTCACTCTTCACTGCCTTTAAAACGCCCTCTCCGTCAAAACCTATGGTTTTGCCACCTCTCCCATAGGGAGAGACAAGAGGATTGTTCGCCACCGCAAGTTTGCGGCATCCTTTTGCCTCCCTTGCCTAAAGGGAGGGGGACCGCGCGTATGCGCGGTGGAGGGATTCCGTCGCGCCATGCGCGACACCTTTTCACTCTTCACTTTTCACTCTTC
>JAZTZV010000119.1:0-3063 GCA_045637645.1 Acutalibacteraceae bacterium
GATAGAGGGATTCGAACCCTCGGCCTCCAGAGCCACAATCTGGCGCGCTAACCAACTGCGCTATACCCACCATATGGTTGGCGCGCCTGAAGGGACTCGAACCCCTGGCCCTCTGCTTAGAAGGCAGATGCTCTATCCAGCTGAGCTACAGGCGCATGTATGCATAAGCGTGGCGGTAATCGATTATGTGGAGCGGGTGATGGGAATCGAACCCACGCGACCAGCTTGGAAGGCTGGGGTTCTACCATTGAACTACACCCGCGTATGAATTGGATTCCGTCACAGCGCAATCTATAATACCACACACCTTTTGAAATGTCAAGAGAAAATATAAGGAAATTTCAAAAAAATCCCGCGCGAATGTTTCGACACTCACGCGGGATTTTCAAATTCAGCCGAATGTATCCGAAACGGCGTCGGCAACATCGTCCGACAATACGAATCGGAGCGATGTTCCCGCTCCTTCGAACTCGCCGTCAACGGGGATGACATGGCAAAGCTCACCGTTGTTTTGTTCCGCAAGATACGTCAACGATGCGTGGATCAACGCGAACTGTTCGCTTGACAGATTGGTTTGTGCAAACGATTGCAACGCGTTGCGATCGGCGGCAAGAGAACGCGACGGATCTAAAAATTGCTCCAAATAAGCGCTGATGAGCACCGCGTATTGGTTAGTGCGTTCGCGGCGACCGCCTTGCCAATTGTCGCAACGCAGGAAATTGGCGGTTTGCTTGGGGGACAGTGTGTGCTTGCCGCTTGTGAGTGACAGCGTGTGGTTGCCGTCTGCGGAAGACCAGTCGATGTCCTTTGTCAGCGTGATGTCAAGTGTTTCGTCGAGTGCCGTCAAATATGCGGCGACATCACTGTAACGGATTACAACGTAATAGTCAACGGATTTGCCGATGACGGACAGAAGTCCGAGCTGTGCGGACGAAGCACCGCCGGTTTGGAAACGACGCGAAAGTGAGTCGTTTTCGCCATCAGGAAGCGCGGTTTGAGCAGGAAGACCCGCCAACTCTACGCACCCGAGATCAGGCTGAAATACCGCTAAAACCGCCGTTTGCAGGTTGTTTTCGTCATCGGTGATGTACACCGCCACCGACACGCGATCCTCTTGCGTATACGGCGAAAGAACAGGTGCTTGCGTGGTGGTCGTGGTCGGCGCAGGATCGCCGAGAAACGGTACGTTCATATCGTCGAGCCACGACGGCAAACTCGCAACCATGATGCCGACAAACACGGCGACGCACAGTAAAAACGAGCCGATAAACAGCAATGCGTTCGTCGAAGACGCACGATTGGGTTTGCGACGCTTGGGCTTGTCGTCCGAGTCGGGTGTCATTTGAAACATTAGCATACCGATCTACTCCTAAGTGAAAATATCCCCAAGACCGATGATACAACAGCCTTGGGGATAACGGTTTATTGACCCATCGTCAACAGCATGACCGCTTTTTGCGCGTGCAAGCGGTTTTCGGCTTCGTCGAAGATCTCGTTCGCGTGCGCTTCAAACACGTCGGCGGTGATCTCCTCGCCACGGTGCGCGGGCAAGCAGTGTTGCACCATGCAATCGGCGTGAGCGACCTTCATCAGGTCGGCGTTGACTTGATAGCCCTTGAAGATTTCTTGGCGCGCTTTGGCTTCGTCTTCTTGACCCATCGACGCCCACACGTCGGTAAAGATGATGTCCGCGTCCGCGGCGGCTTCTTTGCAGTCGGGGGTCATGAGGAATTTATCGCCGTACAACGCGGCAAAATCGAGCACTTGCGCGTCGGGTTGATGGCTGTCGGGGCAACCGATGGCGACCTTCATGCCGGTTTTCAAACCGCCGACGATGAGGGAGTTTGCCATGTTGTTGCCGTCGCCGATGTAGCACATTTTCAGACCGTCGAGATAACCCTTGTGCTCGCGCACGGTCATCAGGTCGGCAAGGATTTGGCAGGGATGGCAGAAATCGGTCAAGCCGTTGATGATCGGGATCGAGCCGTAAGCGGCGAGATCCTCAACCTCTTTTTGAGCAAAGGTGCGGATCATGATGCCGTCGAGATAGCGCGACAGCACGCGCGCAGTGTCTTCGACCGGCTCGCCGCGACCGATTTGCAGATCGCGAGAGGAGAGGAACATACCCATGCCGCCGAGTTGATAGATACCCGTTTCAAACGACACGCGGGTACGGGTGGAGGATTTTTGGAAGATCATGCCAAGGGTCTTGCCTTCCAAATGACGGTGGGGGATGCCGTGCTTGAGCTCATATTTGAGCTGATCAGCGGTGTTGAGGATCTCGAGGATCTCCTCGGTGGAGAGATCGAGCATTTTCAAAAGGTGTTTCATACGTTCCACTCCTTTAAGGTTGTTTCCAGAATATCGAGTCCGCGCGCGAGTTCCTCTTCGGAAATGTTCAGCGGCGGGAGCAAGCGAAGCAGGGTTTTGGCGGTGAGGATCAGCAAGCCGTTTTCAAGGCATTGGTTCGCCACGTCTCTGGCGGCGATTGCCTCGTCAAGCACAATACCGATCATCATGCCTTTGCCGCGCACCTCTTTGACGTGCGGCATGGCGGCGAGACGTGCGCGGATGCGCGCACCCTTGTCGGCGACCGCGCCGAGGAAATCGGGCGTGTCGACGGTGTCGAGAATGTAGCTTGCGGCGGCGCACACGACGGGGTTACCGCCGAAGGTGGAGCCGTGCATACCCGCGCTCATCACGTTTTCAAAGCCTTCGGCACAGAGGCAAGCGCCGATCGGCAAACCGCCGCCGAGTCCTTTTGCAAGGGTCACAACATCGGGCTTTACGCCTGTGTGTTCCACGGCAAGGAGTTTACCTGTTCTGCCGATGCCCGTTTGTACTTCGTCGACGATCATCACAAGATCGCGTTCGTCGCACAGTGCGCGCACACCTTGCACGAAGCTATCGTCAAGCGGCATCACGCCACCTTCGCCCTGCACGCATTCGAGCATCACCGCGCAGGTGGTGTCGTCCACAAGTGCTTTGAGTGCGTTCAAATCGTTAGCGGGTGTGTAGACAAAGTCACCCGTGAACGGGAAGAAGTAGTTATGGAACACGTCC
>JAZTZV010000120.1:0-4420 GCA_045637645.1 Acutalibacteraceae bacterium
GGTGTACAACATAATCAGTCTACAAAATGTAGAAGAAAAATGGGGTGACGATGTGAAGCAATATCAAATGGGCGAGATCGAATCGCGCTTTGCGGATATCATTTGGGAGCATGAGCCGTTGTCGTCGGCGGAGCTTGCCAAACACAGCGAAGAACGACTGAACTGGAAAAAGACAACGTCCTATACGGTGCTTCGCCGTTTGTGTGACAAAGGCTTGTTTGTCAACGAAAAAGGAACGGTGACATCGCTGGTGTCGAAAGCTGAATACATGTCGCATCAAAGCGAGCAGTTTTTAAACGATACGTTCGAGGGCTCTTTGCCTGCGTTTTTGGCGGCGTTCACGGCGGGCAAGCGTTTGACTGCCGAGGAGGTTGCGTGCCTGCGCCGTATGGTCGCGGAATATGAGGAGAACGCGTGATGAGTACGGTGTTTGAATCCGTTTTGGATATGAGCCTGCACGGAAGTGTGCTCATCTTGGCAGTCTTGCTGTTTCGCGTGCTGTTTCGAAAAGCACCGCGCTCGCTGATCGTAGCGACGTGGGCGATTGCGGCGGTGCGTCTTGTGTGGCCGATGTTGCCGCAAAGCGCCGTCAGCTTGATGCCTGCGGTTCATCCGTCGTCTACGGCGGGGGAGACACTGTCGTTGACGGTGGTGGACGAGGTGCTGGTGCTGCCGATTGCCGTTCCCGACACATCGGATGTCACGCTGTGGAGTACGCTAGCGATTGTGTGGTTGCTCGGCGTGCTGGTCATGCTCACATACACCGTCGCGGCGTATCACCGCACGCGCAAAACTTTGCGTGAAGCGGTGCGCTTGGAAAACGATATCTATCAATGCGACCGCATCCCGACGCCGTTTATTTTTGGGTTGTTGCGTCCTTGTGTCTATTTGCCGTCGGCGATGAAGGAAGAAGATCGCCCGTATGTGATCGCGCATGAACGCGCGCATATCGCGCGGTGGGATCATGTGTGGAAGCCGCTCGGTTTTGCGGTGCTGTCGCTGCATTGGTTTAATCCGCTTGTATGGCTTGGGTATGTGCTGTTTTGCCGCGACATGGAAACTGCGTGCGATGAACGTGTGCTTCGTCGTCTCGGGAGTGACAGCAAAAAGCCCTATGCCGACGCGCTGATCAACTGCGCCGCCCCCACAAGACGTATTGCCGCGTGTCCGCTGGCGTTTGGTGAAACGGATGTGAAAACGCGGGTGCGCATGGTGCTTCGCTATCAAAAACCCGCGCGTTGGATCACGATTGCTTGCGCAGGAATCGGGATCGCGTTGATGTTTTGCTTTTTGACCGACCCGCGCGTGAAAGCGCTCGAGCCGATTGTACAGACGCCTGTTTCTGATTCGGCGGTGTCGCAAACTCCAACGCGCCCGACAAAACCCGAACCCACCATTTTGCAATATTCGCAATCCATGTCGATTGAATCGATCGCGCCGCGCGCCGTCAAGGCAGGCGAAACGGTCACGGTGCGCGTGGCGGTGCAGGACAGCCGCGGCGTACAAAGCGGTGTTGACGTGTTGTTATATCGCGAAACGGAAGACGGCGACTTCGAAGCCGTCGGCGAAACCATCACGTTGACCTGTGTGCAAGGCGATGCCGTTGACGGTGTTTACGAGGGTACGATCACCGTTCCTGCCGGAACGAAGACAGGCGATTATCGCTTGCGCGCGACCTACATTCCCGTCAGCGAGAAGCCCGCGGTTTGTACCGCCTACACTCCGGAAGGTGAAGCGGCAGTTACGATCGAATAACGGACAGCATCCGCGAAAGCGGGTGCTGTTTTTTTGAAGAAACTATCGAAATCGGATTGAAACTGTCAGGGAATTGTGATACAATAATAACATCAAATCTCGATGAAACGGGGACGAGAAATATGAAAAAGATTCATTCGAAGGCGGATTTTGAAAGCCGCATCAAACGTGTGATCATCACCGAGGACGAAATCAAAGACGCTGTCGCCAAAGCGGGCAAGGAAATTGACGCGATCTACGACGGTCGCCCGATCCTGCTTGTCAGCATTTTGAAGGGTGCGTTTGTGTTTATGGCGGATCTTTGCCGTGCCGTGAGCGTGCCGTGCGAAATCGGCTTCATGTGTGCCAAGAGCTATTACGAAGGCACCGTCTCGACAGGCATCGTTAAAATCACGATGGATCTCGATCAAGATATCAGCAATTATCACGTCGTGATCGTGGAGGATATCATCGACACGGGTCGTACGCTTAACGACGTTGTCAAACTCCTCAAAGCCCGCAACCCGATCTCGCTTCGTGTCGTTACGTTGTTGGACAAACCGTCGCGCCGCTTGGTGGATTTTAAAGCGGATATCTCGCTTTTTACCATTCCCGACCATTTCGTGATCGGTTACGGACTTGACTGCGGCGAATACTTCCGCAGCTTGCCCTATATCGCGGAATACAGCGAATAAACAAAAAGCCTTCCATGTGGGGTGGCGCAACAGTGATTTTTAGGATACGGCATAGTCGATTCGTCGGCTATGCCGTTTTCCTATCCTGCTGATCAGGATATGTTTTGTATTCTCCGTCGATGGTGTACTCCAGCTTGACTTCAATGCCTTTGCCTTTTTTACCCGGCATGGTATCTGTCACCACGATGCGTTTGATGAAGGTACGCAGGACTTCTGCGTCCAGATGGTCGAGGTTGGTGTACCGCTTGACGTGCCGCATGAAGGTTTTGAGGTTGACCGCTTGCTCCTGATCCTTCGCGAAGAAGGTGTCCAGCTCTGCGATGCGGACAATGAGTTGTTTCTGCTCGGCTTCGTAGGTTTCGGACAACTTTGCGAATCGCTCATCGCTGATCTTACCGCTGATGTTGTCCTCGTACTGTTGCTGTCGCCTTGAAGCTCGTCATCACGACTGAGTCTGCAGTATAATGCTGTGATTTTCCCTGTTGGGGCTGTCTTGTTAATGTCATTTGATACTCCTTTCCGACAGCCTTCTAGTGGCAGGAAGGGATTATACCAGAACTGCTGCTAAAAGGCGAGGTTTTAATTGTTAGGTTTCTGAGAACTTTCGGCAGTGTTTTTAGTAGGAATGTTCTCTATGATCAGCCGTTTGATTTTATCTTCCAGCGTCTCTTTCGCTGCTCGGCTGAACACGTTTTCAACGACATACCATTCACCGTCGATCAGTAGGCCGTTGTATCTGGGTAATACTACTTTCATTTGGCACCTTCTTTCGATTTGACAAGCGGCCACAGCTTTTTCTGCTGTGACCGCTCTGTCGTTATGGGATTACTTCATCTGCATTAAGCCAGAAAGAATCGCGAAAGTCCAGCGAAACAATCGAGAATTAGCAATTCAGAAATATTTTCACGAAGCCCATTGACAAACATCTATGTGTTGAATACAATAATATATAGATGATCGTCTATGGGAGGTGTTTCGAGTGGATGAAAGGAAAACGGCGTTGATCTTCAAAGCCTTTTGCGATGAAAACCGCATTCGCATTTTGAAGATGCTGACAAGCGGCGAAAAATGTGCCTGCAAAATGCTTGATGAACTCAACGTCACCCAGCCTACGCTGTCCCACCACATGAAGATCCTTTGCGATTCCGGTGTTGTAGTTGGTCGCAAGGAAGGCAAATGGATGCACTATTCTATTTCAGCAGAGGGCGCAAAGGTTGCTGCGGGGTTACTAAAGGAACTGACATCCATTGATTGTGGATGCGAAAACAAGTCGTGTTGTGAAAAGTAAGGCAAGTCAAATCTTTTCCGCGCGACTTCCTTTAAAACTTATATATAGATACATTTGAATATGTTTATATTTGAAAGGAGATTTTTATATGCAAATCTTAAAAACAGCGTGGGATTTCTTTCAAACGGAAGTCCTCGGTATGAGTTGGCTTAATCGGCTCATTGGAACAATATTGAACGCTTGTGGCTTAGATACCACAGGAAGAATCGGTGGCAGTGTTCAATTCTTCATCTACGACACCATCAAGATTATGGTACTACTTGGTGTACTGATTTTGATTATCTCGTATATCCAAAGCTATTTCCCGCCGGAGAGAACCAAGAAGATTCTCGGCAGATTTCACGGTGTCGGTGCAAATATCGTAGCCGCCTTGCTCGGCACGGTTACACCGTTTTGCTCCTGCTCATCTATTCCGTTATTCATCGGCTTTACAAGTGCAGGTCTGCCGCTTGGCGTGACATTCTCATTCCTTATTTCTTCCCCGATGGTCGATCTCGGCAGCCTTGTTCTACTTATGAGCATTTTCGGTTGGAAGGTCGCTCTACTCTATGTGGTACTCGGTCTTGTGATTGCCGTGATCGGCGGAACGCTCATTGAGAAGTTGCACCTTGAAAATCAAGTGGAAGAATACATCCGCAATGGGCGCTCCCTCGATGTTCCGCAGGAAGAACTTCATTTCAATGACCGCTTGAAATATGCTTGG
>JAZTZV010000121.1:0-42341 GCA_045637645.1 Acutalibacteraceae bacterium
CCGAAAGGCGATACATCTGAATAGTTGGTGTCGATGGCGGTGAGGGTACACCCGTTCCCATACCGAACACGGAAGTTAAGCTCACTTGCGCCGACAATACTTGGCTGGAAGCGGCCCGGGAAGATAGGTAGATGCCAACACTAAAAAACTCCTTGTCATTTCGACAAGGAGTTTTTTCGTTGTGTGCTTGTGTTGGATAGCAGAAACTTAATGCAACATCGTATGGCGCGCAGACCTCTTCGCGCCGAAAGCCGCCTCTTGAGGCAAGGTCGATTCCCCCACGGTGTGGGGAAATATCTGCGCAGCAGACAAAAGGGGACGGTCGCCGTTACAAGGGGCAGCCGTGAGGTTGACGAAAGGTGTTTATCGCGCATTGCACGTCTGCATCCAATTCGATTACTTGTAGAATACCGCCTCTTGCAAATGCGGCAAATATATGGTATACTAAATTCGAATAAAATCGAGCATGATAAATCGTGCTCGAAATCCATAGGAGGGTGCGTACTATGAAAAACAAAATTTTGGCCGTTGTTTCGTGTGTTTGTTTGCTGACAACCATGCTTATGACGGTGATGGCTGTCCCTGCTTTCGCGGCGGATACTGTTACGTTAAAAGTGTCCGATACGGCGGGCGAAGTGGGCGACATTGTCACCGTTTCGATCGACGTGTCCGAATCGTCCTACATCGTCAACGGTGATTTCGACATCACCTATGACACCGATATCCTTCGCTATGTCGCAGACAGCTTTGAAGCGACCGATATGATGGAAGGCTTCTATGTTGCGGCGAATGAACCGTCCGCAGGCACGATTCTTGTATCGTTTGCCACGGGTGCGGATGCGGGTATCTCGCAAGCCGGTGCTATGTTTACAATGCAGTTTGAGATTTTGAGCAAAGACACCGTGCAAACATCCGTCGACCTGAAGGTTTCGCCTTTGCGCGGAAGCAACGGCGGCGAGGATTATGACGTCAAAGCAACCGTACAAGGCGGCGTTGTCGGCATCATCGGCGGCGCGGACCCTTGGAACTTCTTGCAAGAAGCGTTTATCCTCGAAGGTAGCGAGAATATCACCGTCAACACGGACGGCACGTGGACGCTGACGGGCGATATCAAACTGTCTCCTGACTTTACCTTCTCGTACACCGAATGGTCGTACATTGCGCAAAAATTCACCACGAATGTTCCCGTGAAAATCACACTCGTGGATAACGATCCGCTCGGTGTGTACGGCAAGCATGAAATCGGCTTGTACGACAACTTTGTCGGCCCGCAATATTATCCTGCGAAGAGCTACGATCAAGTCAACAGCATCGCCGGTATTTATGACTGGAACATCAAAAATGCGGGCTGGAAAAACGTCGGCTTGGCAACGATTGATACGGTGATCATCCATTTTGAAACCGCTGACAATGTGCAAGCGGTCTTCACCTCGCTGTATATGAATCAATCGCCGATCACCACTTCCTCGGCAGTCCGTACCACGGCTACTGCCCCGACTACCACGACCACCACTACGACTACCACCACTACGACTACCACTACGACGACTACCACCACTACAACTACGACCACTACCACTACCACCACCACGACGACCACCAATGCACGTCCGGCGTGCGAAGATATCAACCTGCTCGTGGAAGAGAGCACGTCGTTCTCCGGCGGCAACGCCTATTACGTGGACGATTCGCTCGTGATTGAAGCGACTGCCGATATGGAGAGTGTCGCGATTGCAGGCCCGGGTGCGTATGATGCTGAAGAACTGCAATATTTGCACCTGTCGATTCATGCGGATGTGCCGTTCTCGATCTCGTTCTATGATGCCGCAAACGAGATGTGGATGACGACGGGCAGTGACTTCTTCCCGAACTTCAACGGTTCTTATAACGAAGCGATCCCTGCGGGCGACTACAACGTGTCGATGTGGATCAACGGCTGCTACACATGGGACGGCTCAGCGTTGCCCGAGAGTGTGGAACTCACGTCGATCTACATTGAGCCCAAGGGTGAAGGCACCATTGTGATCAACCACATGGCGTTGTCGTCTGACGAAGCATGCGAAGTGGCTCCTGTCACGCGCGGCGATTTGTCCGCCGACGGCGAAGCAACCTTGACTGATGCACAACAACTGTTCTATTACGTCAACGGCACTACCGAGCTGACGGCACTTCAAGAGATGGCGGCGGATGTCAACGGCGACGGCAAAGTCTCCTTGGCGGATGCCATGCGTCTGTTCTACCACATCAACGGCGAAATTGACGTGCTGTAAATTTTATTAAAAACAGATCGCACCGAGCAGCTACTTTTCATAAGGGTGTTTGAAAAGCAGACTGAAAAACAGTCGTTTGGCGAGTAAGAAGAAACAGACAGTATAGCGGAAACTATGCTGTCTGTTCTTTTTATGCCCCATTCTCTCGCTAAGCGTGGAGAATTCTCAACAAACGGCGTATGGTATTTTGTAAACGAATTCTGTATAATAGAAACAGAAGCTTCTGAAAACAATTTTGGAGGTTGAGAATATGAAACTCTGTTTTGGAGAAAATATACGAAATGCCCGTTTACAAAAAGGAATGACACAAGAGCAGGTTGCCGATGTGTTCGGCGTATCGCCGCAAGCAATCAGTCGTTGGGAGAACGGCTCCGCGTATCCCGATGTGACGCTTCTGCCGGGAATCGCGATGTATTTTGATGTGTCATTAGACACCTTACTCGGCATGGACAAGCTTCGTGATGCGGATGCTGTCAATGAGATCCACTGCCGTGTGCATACACTTGTTTCGGAACAGCGATATACGGAAGCGGTGACATTGATCAAAGACAGTTTGAAACGCTACCCAAACAACAGCGGTTTGCTGATCGAACTGTGTGAGGTACTATCGCAAACAGACAACACCGATGAGGCAATTGCGGTATCCGAAAGAGTGTTAAAAATGTCGGATATATCTATGAAAGCGCGTAGCACGGTAACGGCGAATTTGCTGTTTTTATATCTGCGTGCTGACCGCAAACAGGATGCCGAACTCCTGTTGCAAACGCTCCCGCACGTGTGGGAAAGCCGTGAAATGCTGAAAGCCGAGTTGTGTGACAACGCGGAATACACCGAGGTATTGAAAGCCATGATCAAACAACTCCTCTGCTTTTGCCATGCAAAAATCGAAGCGCGTTCCACGCGACAATATGGTGTAACACCGCTGTATATTCAGCTTGGTATGAACGTCAATACCGATGTGGATGCAGAAACAATGTTGAATGCGATTCGGGAGTTTATATCCGACATATAACCGCACGGATGGTCGAGAAAACCGCATCGTCTTTTGATAGTATAAAGACACAGACAAGGAGGGAGTTGCATGGATTGGATCACGGGACTTCAGAATGCGATTGATTATGTCGAGGAGCATTTGACAGAACCGATCGACTACGAAGAAGTAGCGAAGCGGTGTTATTGTTCAAGCTATCATTTTCAGCGTGTATTCAGCATCCTTTGCGGTTATACGCTCGGGGAATACATCCGCTGTCGGCGGTTGTCGCTCGCGGCGGCAGAACTCGCCTCGACGGATGCCAAAGTGTTGGATGTTGCGCTGAAATACGGCTATGACAGTGCCGACGGTTTTGCACGTGCCTTTCTGAAATTTCACGGGGTGTTACCACGCGATGCGCGCACGAATGGACAAAACCTCAAATCCTTTTCCCGCCTTGTACTGACTTTATCGTTGAAGGGCGGTTGTATTATGAACTATCGAATTGAGAATAAACCTGCGATGACGCTTGTCGGACATAAGCAGATATGCACGGGAAGTCCGACGAACCCCGATAATGCCTACGGTGAAACGCGGCGTCATTGGCTGACATCGCGTGAAGAACAAAAGATGATGAAATCCATACGCGGAGAGCAGCCGATGTGGTATGATGTATACACCGACTTTGAGGGTGATACATTCTCGCATATCATTGCGGTGGAAACCGATCAAACCGAGTGGAACGAAGTGTTTGACCCTGTTGAGATTCCTGCACACACATACGCGGTGTTTGAAACAGAGAGATGTGATTCTCCCGACGATCAATGGTTGTCGCTGATGACCGAGATCGTCTCACAGTGGTTGCCGACAACAGAGTATACACTTGCAGACCACCCGATTTGTAATCAGCTGTATTATGATCCCGATCCTGCAAATCGATATATGCAGATATGGCTCCCAATTGAAAAGGTAAAATAACCGTACAGCAAAGCGGCAGGGATCACTCCCTGCCGCTTTTGACGTTACACAAGATTTTGAAATTGCGGTTTGCTCCGCAGAGTGTCAAACACATCATTTTGCAAGCGTTTTGCGAATTGCTCTCGTTCGCTGCCTTGATAGTTTTTGGTGGTCTTGCCTTGATCGAACACACATCCTTTGAGTGGGAGCACGGTATACGTGTTTTGCTCGGGAAGTGCATCGTGAGCGTCGGCAACAGCGGCGGCTTTTTCAAGCCACAACATGGCATTATCGGCATCATCCTTCATCGCATATCCGCGTGCAATGGCTTCACAGCGTTTCCAATAGTTCCACCCAAAACCGAGATGCGCTTCGTCGCCGAGAACCGTCTCGTTTACACGGATGCCCAGCTTGCGGATCGCGATCTTTTCGTCGAGCGTGTAGCCGTTTTCGTAGGCATAATCACCAAGACGAGAAAACAAACCGTTTAACTCCTCAAGCGTAAAACGGATAGTGTGCTGAATATGCCGCAGACGTTCTTCTCCTTCGGTCAGATCGCACAGCAGAATGGTACTCGAAGCGTTTATATCCGCTTGGCATTTGGCAAGATCCCGTGCCTTTTGACGATCGTTTCGATACAGATAATGACGAATAAGCAACGCGATCGCAAAGTTGCGGATGGCGTCGTCGGTGCTTTCATCTAAAATGCGTTCAAGCGTGACAATTGATGAAGAGATCACCGCTTCTTTTTCGGCGTGGCTTACATAAGGTGATTCATATTTGAGTTGAACGAGTTCCAACAGCAAACGATGTGCATTGGGGTATTCTGCAAGCCCGTCCTCTAATATCTTTCGTGCATTGTCAAGGTCACCGTGTCTGTAAAAGCAGTTGGCGTTTGTAACGATCGCTTCAATCGCTTCCTGTTTTTTGGTGATATCGACGCCCAGCAACTCATCGGTGCTAACCTCAAAGAAGTTGGCGATCAGCGGCAACATCGTGATGTCGGGATATCCCTCGTCTCGTTCCCACTTGGAAACTGCCTGATAGGTCACACCGAGATGGGAAGCGAGTTCCTCTTGTGTGATACCTCGCTGAGCACGTAAAGCTTTGATGGTTTTCGCAATAGAGATCGACATAGATTGTCCCTCCTGTGATAATCATTACAACCGATTGCATCTTTATTGTATCGCTGCCACAATCAAAAGTAAAGAAACGCGTCGCTGAGTGAACTCAACGATGCGTTTGATAAGCATAAGAACACGGTTTATGTCAAACGAGGTGTGTTGGCGCATGACTCGTACACAAAAAAAGAACACCGCCTGTCTCTTTTTTAAGAGGCAGGCGGTGTTTTGTTCATGTCACATCACATGATCGCTTTGAGCATGTCACGCACATCCAAGCTGGTGACTTTGCCGTCGCCGTTGTAATCGGCAAGTTTCATTTGTACGGGAGTGAAGGTCGGTTCGCTGCGGAGCAGTTCTTTGAGCATTTCGCGCACGTCCACGGTATTGACTTTGCCGTCGCCGTTGACGTCGCCCATCTCGCCGGCTGTTTCAACATCAATTTGATCTTCAACATAAGTGGGAGCAGAGCCGAAGAACAGATAGCTGAACGTCACGGCCTTACCGGAGTTGTTGTAGAGCGAGAGACCGTTGACGATCCACGTCGCTTTCGAAGGATCCTTCAAGAATTGGCGCATGTCGATGCAACCGGTTTCGCTGGTCGCCACGTGGCAAGCGGAGCCCGCCGCCTCATAGTTGGCAACGCCGTTGCCCAGTCCGCCGTTGGCAACAGTGCTGTCACGATACATGAAATACGGCGAATAGGCGTTGTCGCTGAAGATACCGAACGTCGCCTTGGCGCCTTCGGGAACAGCGTAAGAGTAGTACAAGTAGGGCGTTTTGTTCAAGTCGATTTGAATCTTAAGATTTTGGATCGCTTGATAGTAGCTAAAGGAGTGATGCGCATCCAGTCCTGCACCGACGAGCAAATCCACTTTGTAGTCGGTCTCGGGAGCCACAGGAGCGCAGTGGTCGTAGTAGGGGTTCGACGGGGTTGCCGCCACACCGTATTCAACAGGGATCTCGCTCCAGTCGTAGTTGTCGTAATCCGCCATACGCATGGTGCGCAGGGTGAGAGCGCCGTTGCCGGCCGAACCGACGGGGAACACGCGCACAGCGTAAATGGTTACGGACGTGAGGCCCTGGAATTCGGTGATTTCCGACAGCGGGATGCTGACGTTGCAGGTACCCGCGATCATGTCTTCGTCGGCGTTCACTTTGCCGATATAGGCGTTGAGCTTGACCCAGTTTTCGCCGCCGAGGTTGAGCAAGACGCTCGCGCGGTCGGCGATGTCCATATCTACCACAAGGCGAGTGTCCTTAACGAACACACGAAGCGGCTCTTCGAATGTATGCGTCATGGACGGCCATTTGCCGGTGGTGTTTTTGATGACGGTAACGCCGTTTGTGCGGCTCACGGTCACTTCGCTCGCCGCGCTGGGTTTCCATTGTGCGATGTCGGCGGGGAGCATGCTGCCCGTGGTTTCGGGATCGTTGCCCGCATACACGAGCGCATCAAGAGCGTTGTTGAGCACAAACGCTTTCAGATTGAGATCGGACTCGGCAAGCGAGGTGTTCGACAATGCCGATTTTGCCGACGACAATGCACTGCTGACGGTCGACCAGGATGCCGAGGTGTACAGCGATTGGGTGTAGGTGCCCGCGCGGTTGATCGCCGCTTGGAGGTTCGATTTGTCGGTCACGCCGTCGCTCTTGTTGGTGAGCATTTCGACGTGGTTAAAGGTGGCGCTGCCGCCGAGACCCACGATGTACAAGTGCATGAAGGTCACGGTGAAGGTGGAGGCGGGATCAAAGCCGCTCTCCTCAAACGCGTAGGAAACGTCGTAGATGCCTTGGAAGTCGCCTTCGGCGCCGTCATTGAACGGTTTGCAGAACGCGTTTTCGATGGCGTTGTTCATGTACACGGTGCCTTCCACGCCGTTTTGTTTGATACCCATTTGGAGTGACCAAGCAGATTGCGTGTCAATGTCCAGTTTCATGAACACTTGACCGCGTTCGGGGTATACCGTGTAGGAGTTCCAAGAGGTCGCCGCGCCCCAAGCGGTCGAAGCGGTCTTGGGCAGTTTCAAGATGAAGCCGTCGTTGGTTTGCGTGGTTTGCAACAGCGAGTTGACGGAGAAGTTCGACAGATTCAGCGTGTAGTTTTTCACCGAGGTGAGAGTCGATTCGCTGACGGTGGGTTCCACTTTGCGCAGACCGCCGATGGCGTTGGCAAGGCGGGTGTAAGCGGACGACACACCCGAATAATACGGCGAGGCGGACGAAGCCGCGGTGATGGCGGCGTTCAATTCGCTGACCGAAGCCGAGGTGTAACCGCTGGTATCGATCGCTTTTGCCTCGGTGATCAAGTTGCTCAATGCGTCGGCATCGGCGGGCGTGCTGCCGTTCGGAACAGCCGCCGAACCGAAGAAGAAGTAGTTAACGGTGACATCCTTGCCTTTGGTGGTGTACAGCGTGAATTGCTCAATTTCCCAAATGGACGAGCTGTTGGATTTAACCAAGGTGCGCATGTCGATGCAACCGGTTTCCGACGTGGTGGAATATTGCTTGCCACCCTTGCTGTCCCATGTAGCGGAGCCTTCATTGAGCAACGCGGTATAAGATGCATCGCGGAACACCAACCACGGCACGTTCACGTTGTTGTTGATGAACGCGAACGTAAAGTTGGAATCGGCGGGCATCGATACGGAATAATACAGATACGGAGTCGCGTTGAGGTCGACCTTGAAGTTCAGCGGAGCCGAGCTGTAGTTACCGTAATCCGTGCGGGCGTTGAAAGTGACATTGTTGCTGACGCCGACAGCGGACAACAGATCTTTTTTCGTGAGAACCGCAGGAGCGGAAGCCGCGGCGTGCGCGTAGTAGGGTGCCGAGGGGGTGGCGGGCGCATCGCCTTTGGTGGCGTTCGCGTGCAGGACATAGGTGTAGGTGGTGCGGTTGCCGTCGGAGATCACACCGATGCGATCCACGTTCGTGGCAGTCGTCGTGTTGCCGAGCACAGCCGCCGAGAATGCGGTGGTGGCGAATTGACGATCGGCAGGATCAAGATCGAGGTCGATGGTGAACACTTCGCGGTCACCGTAGGGGTTGTAGCGATCGGTAACGGGCGAGTAGGTGATGCTCGACAGCGAATCGCCTTGCACGGTCATCAAACGGATGTAGCCGTCGCCGCAGCAGTTGGGAACACTGCCGATGTAGTGCTCGTTGGCGTAGAAGCTGTCGTCTTCCGCCTCAACGAATTGATAGTCCGACAAAATTTCATAGACGGTTCTGCCGTCCGATGCGGTTTTTTCAAGCATCAGCGAACCGTCGTCGTGACCGCACAACACCATCTTGACATTGGGGTTGGGATCGACGATCTTTTGATAGATCAATTCGCCGCGACCCGACTCGGCGCGCACGGCTTGTTGAGCATCGAGGTATTCGTGCGTGGCGACGATCGCGGTGCGGTGGCGATAGGTTTTGAGGGCATTGTTTGCCCACGCGATGGTTTCGTCGTCCGCCTCAAGGCCGTAGCCGAGGTAGAGCACGATGAAATCGACATTACCGATGGTTACGAGGTCGTAGTGCGAGGTGTTGTTGTTGAGACTGCTGCCGTACCAAGTGGTGTTGTTGTAGCGGGTGGCGGGGAACGTCTCGGCAAATTTCACGTAATTCGACGAGGTGTTCGGGCCCGCGGAATAGTCGGGCTTTTTATAGTCGCCGACATCGTGGTTGCCCGAAACAAGACCGTTGGGCATGCCGACCGCATCGACATAGGACATCGCCTTGTCGGAAACCGCCCATTGTTGCGGAGCGACCGCCGCGGTGGGACGATCGTCGACAAGGTCACCCGTGGTGATGATGTAGCCCGCTTCGCCTGCCAAATATTTCTCGGCGGCGTATTGATACACTTTGTAGTAATATTCGTTCAAATCGCGGAACTTGGTGTAGTGTTGCGGGTCAGTCGACCAAATCATGGTGTCCGAACCGTTCGTCGCATAGTCAAGAACAGCCGCGACACGGATCTTGCCGTTTTGGTTGTATGTGGCAATGTTCACGAGCTCCGAGATGCTACCCTCGCCGACGATGGTGCCGACGGTATCCCACTTTGTGGTTTTGGGGTTGTAGACTTTCACAGCAATGCGCTCGCCCTCTTTGGTCGAGCCGCTGTACGAAACGGCGACCTTGCCGCTCGTTTTGCCCGCGAGATTCACATCAAACATTTGATACGGAATGCCCGAAATCGAAGCGGCGGTGATGCCGTCGTCGGTGTAACGCAGGTCGTTGACATCCGCATTGCTATAGGTTTTGAGCGTGGCGGTGTCCACGTTGCCGCTGGCAGAAGCGCCGTAGTGTGCGGTGAAATCCAGTGCGTCCGCTTCGTACATCGTGACCGAAGCGTTGGATTTCACGGTGCCGTTTTCGACGGTATAGTCGATGTCGGCATCGGACGAAACCGTAAAGGTCAACGGTGCATACACTTTGTCACCGTCGGAGTCGGTCGCCTCGGCAACCAACGTGTACAGACCGTCCTTCAACCCTTGCGCGGCGGGTGTGAACGAAACGGAGGTACCCGTTCCGAGCGACACGCCTTCAAGGCGCGTGTTGCAGGACGCGAGCGTACTGCCGCCTTGCGCCGCAAAGGTCACGGTGACGGTGGTGTTCGGATGGATCACAGCGTACGGATCAAGATTGATGTTGACCGTGGGAGCCGTGCCGTCCGCCGCGGCCGCGGTCAACACGAACGCGCCGCTCATCGGCAGCACGATCAACGCCAGCGACAGCAGAATGCTCATGGCTTTTTTAAACATGCAAATCCCCTCACTTTATCATATTAATAGGGTATAATACCAGTATAGCAGTATTGACTTGAAAATACAAGAGTATAGAACATAAAAACAACAAAAAAGGGAATAGCAATTGACAAAATTCAAAAAAGGGGATATTCTGTAAACAGAAAAGGTTTATTCCGCATCAACAACGGCAAAGTATATTCGTATGAATACGATCAAGCGGGCAATATCTCGAAGATTCAATCCCCCGAGGGTACATGGGTTTCGTACGAATACGATGCCCTCAACCAACTCAAAGCAGAGCACGACAGCCTCCCTTGTGTAAAGGGAGGTGCCGAAGGCGAAGCCGAGGCGGAGGGATTGTCCTACGACACCATAGAATACACCTACGACACGGGAGGTAAACAACGATGATGATCCCGGGATTTATAGTGAATTTTGCAGAGAAATGGACCAACGAAACCATTGCATTGTTTGAATGAGGTGTCATAACATATGAAAAAACATAAAATCTTTATTGCTATAACAACCATTGTTCTAACAATATGTTGTGCCGTATGTTTTGTTGTCGTTGCGTATCTAAACAGTAATTACTGTTATAGTAAATTGTTATTGAATGCAATTGCTGACGAAAACAAGATGCAAGTTCAAGAGATTTTAGAAAAAAAGCCTAGTTGTGTAAATGTATATCCTACACTTGCACCTCACTGGTGGCAGTCTTTAATGGATCAATCTATAGGATATCCACTTGTCGAAGCATGCCGTACAGGAAATCTTGAAATCATCGAGGTTTTAGTTGAAAATGGAGCAGATGTAAATCTAGGTGCAAGATTCAAACCGCTGTCACTTACTTATAATCAAAAACCGAAGAATTGGTACGCTATTTCGCTTTTCCTTATCGAGAACGGAGCATCACTAGATTACGAAAGCCATAATTTGCATGAGAATGTGTTGACCGATATAGTCGGGCATCGTCCGGGGTCAATGACTGTTAAATATGGTTTGGAAAACAGTTCAGAGGTTATTACAGCTTTTTCCTATGCCTTAGAAAATTGCGAACAAAGCAGCATTAATTGGATGCGTGTATTGCAACATAGTGTTACGAATGACAGAATCGAAATCGTAACGCTTTTGTTAGACCAAGGGTATTGTGATGTGAATGATACTTCCGTTGAAATGACAGCCCTTATGTTTGCGGCAAGAGATTCTACACCTGAAATGGTACAACTTCTGTTAGATTACGGAGCGGACAAAAGCATTAAGTCTACTGATGGCAAAACCGCTTACGATTATGCCATCGAATCGGGCAACGTGGAGATCATCCGCTTGTTAGAAGAATCGAGGTGACTGTGGATGAAAACGAAAAAGACGGAGATCAAATTGGTGCTCAGCATCACATTCGCCGTGATATTTGTTGCATTCTCCCCGTATGTATGTTTGTGCACAGGTTGTTTCGGCGGTGCTTTTTGGTGTTATGACAGCAACGTGAATTATGACAGCGAACTGTTGATAAGCGCCATTGAAAAAGGAGATATTGAAACTGCACGTGTCCTTTTGGAAATCGGTGTAGATCCCAATCAAACCAACGTAGATCCGCATTGGATATGGAATTTGGCTGAACATTCACCAAAACGTCCATTATCAGTAGCATGTGAAACCGGTAATTTGGAAATGGTGCAGTTGTTGATTGATTACGGTGCAACGGCGGCGGATCAAGGAAAAACAAGTTGGAGTCCGTTAAGAGAAGCGTTGTGGTATTATCAACCGGATGATATCGAAATCGTGCGGTTGTTGCTGGAAAACGGAGCCGATCCTTGTTGGGAAGAAAGCGGCTCATTGCCGATGTTTTGGGCCGCCTCAATGCAACCAAAAGTGTATGATGAAAGCAAAGCAAACGGTACAGTTTTTTCGAGTGGCTACGATCAAGAAACAGCCGAAAACATCACCGAAATTGTAAAAATGCTGATGGTTGAAGATAGAAAAAACGAACGGGGATACGGCATCAAAACGCTTTTGATTATATCGGTTGTTAACGAAAACGTTCCCTTAACAGAGTACCTGTTGTCCATTGATTGCGATACCACAATCGAGGATTCTTTCGGCAAAACCGCTTATGATTATGCCGTCGAATCGGGTAACGAGGAGATCATCCGTCTGTTAGAAGAAGCCGAACAGCAAACAGCTTCCGTGTCAAGCACTACATCATAAACGGCAAAGCGTATTCGTACGAATACGACGATGCGGGCAATATTGTGAAGATTCAAAACCCCGAGGGTACATGGGTTTCGTATGCATATTTCGGGGGATAATATTGATCTTGAATTACAAGAGGGGGTGTGATTTTGAAAAGAATACTACTGTTGCTTTTATTGATTACATTTGTGTTATGCAATACTTCTTGCAAAACAACGGACTGTCAAATTGATATAGATAAGGATTCCGTTGTTTCAGTTGATACCAAATACTTAACCTATCTTTCGTCGCAACATCAGATTTCAATTCAAATTCCCTATTTTAAGAGTGAAAAGTTGAATCAATTATTCGAAACATACATCACAGAGTATTTACAGAATGTTTGCGACATTGATGTGGCACTGTCTTTGACGATGGAGGATGTGAATATAAATCCCACAAGTGATTACAGTGAATACTATATAAATCTGGACTGTGAAAGTATATATGAATTTGACAATATTATCAGTGTTAGTTTTGAGGGGGTGATAAATCATAAAACCGGTGCTCACCCAACCAATTGCTTTTTTTCTTTGAATGTGAATCCTATAACAGAAGAACGAATATGGTTCAAAGACTTGTATTCCGTGAATGATAAATTGTATAAAGTTTTTCGAAAATACGCTTGTGAAACATTAAGGCAAAAAGCGGATGCGAAATGGTTCGATAATTTGGATTTTTCAGCACTTTGTTCGGAAGATAGGTTTATACAAGGGCTCGAGGAGGAAAAGGGGGTTTATGCGTTTTTTACTCGAACCGGTTTAGGGATTTGTTATCCGGTTGCTCACACTATGGGAGATTATCAAAAAGTCGAAATTCCCTATTCTGATATCAACAGGTTTTTGAATGACTAAAACGGGTGGTTTTGGAGAGTAGTTAATTTCTTTGAAACACGACGACATTCAACACCGGCATCGAGTACGATACAGACGTTAACTACTACGCCTACTCCCGTGTCAAGCACTACATCATAAACGGCAAAGCGTATTCGTATGAATACGACGATGCGGGGATAGCTTCTGCGGAAAACCGAGAAAAAAGAGGACGGACAGTTTCAACTGTCCGTCCTCTTTTCAACTCTTGAGTGCAAATTTGCTCAAGTTTCTTTCTTTTTTACGTTATTTCGTCATCAAATCGCAAAGCGCGTTGGAGAAGGCGATCGGATCTTCCACAGGCAATCCCTCAATAAGGAGTGCCTGATCGTACAAAAGCGCTGTGTAGGTGGCGAGTGTATCTTGATCGCGGTCGTGCAGATCTTGCAACACGTTCCAAATGGCGTGATGCTCGTTGATCTCCAACACGCGAGTGGCTTTGAATTGTTCCGCTTGTTCGCCGGGCATCGAGCGAAGCACCTTTTCCATTTCGAGGGACAATCCGCCCTCACTCGACAGGCAAACGGGATGGGATTTGAGGCGGTTGGACAAGCGCACCGCCGCCACTTTGCCGCTAAGCGCGTCGGTCATGGCGGTGAGCAGGTCTTTGTGCTGTTCGGCTTGTTCTTCGGCTTGCTTTTTCTCTTCCTCGGTCTCGAGTCCGAGATCGCCGTCCGACACGTTTTTGAACATCTTGCCGTCGTAATCCATCAGCGCACGGATGCAGAATTCGTCCACATCCTCGGTCAGGTACAAAAGTTCAAAGCCTTTGTCGCGCACCAACTCGGTTTGCGGCATGCGCGCGAGTTTCTCGCGATCGGAACCGCAAATGTAGTAAATGCAGGTTTGCTCCTCTTTCATGCGGGTGACATATTCGGACAGCGTGGTCGGATGCTCATCGTTCGAAGACGCGAACAACAGCAAATCTTGAAGCAGTTCTTTGTTTTTGCCGAAATCCGCATACACGCCGTATTTGAGTTGCATGCCGAATTGTTTAAAGAATGCTTCGTAGGTTTCGCGATCGTTTTGTTGCATGGAATAGAGTTCCGATTTGATCTTCTTTTCAAGGCGCGACGCGATCAACTTCAGTTGGCGGTCGTGTTGCAACATTTCGCGCGAGATGTTCAGCGACAAATCCTGCGAGTCGACAAGACCTTTGACAAAGCTGAAGCAATCGGGGAGAAGATCCGCGCATTTGTCCATGATCAACACACCGCTTGCGTACAACTGCAATCCCTTTTCATAGTCGCGGGAATAGAAATCCTGCGGTGCGCGAGCGGGAATGAACATCAGCGCGTTGTAGGTTGCCGTGCCTTCGGTGGCGCTGTGGATAATGCGCGCGGGGGCTTGATAGTCGAAGAACTTCTCTTTATAAAACGTGTGGTAATCCTCGTCGGTCAGCTCGTTTTTGTTTTTGCGCCACAGCGGCACCATGCTGTTGAGCGTTTCGATTTCCGACACTTGCTCGTAATCCTCGGGTTTGTCGCCGTCGCAACCGTCTTTGAGGCGGCTTTGCGGCATCGGCATTTGAATGGGATAGCGGATGTAATCCGAGTAGCGTTTGACGAGCATTTTGAGGCGATAAGGCTGCAGGAACTCGTCAAAGTTGTCGTCCTCGGTGTTGTCTTTGATGTGCAACACAATGACGGTGCCGTTTTCGTCTTTTTGTGCTTCTTTCACGGTGTAACCGTCCGCGCCCGTCGATTCCCACACATACGCGTCGTCGCTTCCGAACGCGCGGCTGGTCACTGTTACGCGGTCGGCGACCATGAACGCGGCATAAAATCCGACACCGAATTGACCGATGATGTCGATGTCTTCGGGTTGCTCGGTGTCGCGCTTGAACGCGAGCGAACCGCTTTTCGCGATGGTGCCGAGATTGTCTTCAAGTTCCGTTTTGGTCATGCCGATGCCGTTGTCGGCGATGGTGAGCGTGCGCGCGTCGGCGTCGGGCGTGATCGAAATGGTGAATTCGTCGCGGTTGATGCCGGTGGTGCCGTCTTGCAACGAACGGTAATACAGTTTATCAAGTGCGTCGCTGGCGTTGGAGATCAATTCGCGCAAGAAAATTTCGCGGTGAGTGTAAATCGAGTTGATCATCAAGTCGAGCAAACGCTTGGATTCGGCTTTGAATTGTTTCTTTGCCATGAGGAAAGCCTCCCATATACGTAAAAATTAGCACTCGTTTATCGAGAGTGCTAATTCAGTATACCGCACCTTCCTGAAAAAGGCAAGAGGGGAATTTGAATATTTTGTAAAAAAAAATCACCCGCCGAGACAGTCGGCGGGTGATTTGCAAATGCTTTATTTCGTGATATACAGCACACCGAGGCAGTTGGGGCCGCAGTGCGACGTGATGGTGCAACCGGCGTCGGTGACATACACGTTTTCAAACGGAAGGATCGATTTGACGAGATCCGCAACCTTTTGCACGCGCTCGTCGTCCATCGGGCTGTGGGTGACGAAAATTTTGTCGAGGCGAATGTCGTCGCGACCTTCGAGTTCGCCGCGGACATATTCTTCGAGAACCTTGTCGAGCGAACCGCGGAATTTTTTGTCAACGCCCATCGTGCCGTCAGCGGGATTCACGCGAATGGAGGGTTTGAGCTTCAACACGTTCGCGCCGAACATCGCAAGCGCCGAGCAGCGGCCGCCCTTGTGCAAAAATTCGAGCGTGTCGACAACAAAGCTCGCGCTGACCTTCGGCGCGATCGCGCTCACCGCTTCGGCGACTTCTTGTGCCGACATACCTTTTTCAATGCATGCCGCGGCTTCCAACACGAGATGACCCGAGCCGGTGGAGAGGTTGCCGCTGTTGACGGCAAACACGTGACCGTCGAATTCCGCCGCGGCAAGACGCGCGTTTTGGTGAGAGGACGAAATGCCCGAACCAAGCGAGATGTGCACCACGTCATAGCCGTCTTCCACAAACGGCGTGAAGAAATCGATATATTCCTGCACGTTGATGGCGGCGGTGTGCGGCAACACTTTTTTCTCTTTGTAAATACGCACAATGTCGTTCGGCGTCAAATCGATGCCGTCTTGGTAGGTGTTGTCTTCCAACACAATGTGGAAAGGATACAGTTGCACATTGTGCGCTTTGATCAGTTCGGGACCGAGGTCGCAAGTGCTGTCAGCGGTCAAAATGATGCGATTACTCATAACACAGTCACGCTCCGTTAAGTTGTTTACGTTCGAGATACGACAAGTATACCACGTTTTTGTGGCTTGCGCAAGCAAAATCCACAAATCGATATTGTTTTTTCAACAATCAAAATTGAGGAAATGGTAGACAATATGTAAAAAGCATGGTATAATATCGTGACAAACATACAATTTTTTGTAGATCAAGGACATAGTTTTTATGATAAAGAGAAAAATCGCGCTGATTTTGACGGCGGCGTGGATGACGGTGTTGGTATTGACGCCGATGACGGTGCTCCCGAGCGCGGCGCAAGAAGCGACACCCGTAGCGGCGCTTCTCGGCGATGTCGTGGAAAACGGGACTGTGGACATGTTGGATGCCCTCACGGTGTATAACGCCGTCGCGGGTAAGCTGGATTTAACCGAAGTGCAACGTCTTCGTGCGGATATGAATGCCGACGGCAAAGTCGGGTTGCACGATGCAATTTATTTGTTCTATTACGCGATGCGTCGTATTCCCACAACAACCACAACCGCTACCACAACAACTACGACTACCACAACAACTACGACTACCACAACAACTACGACAACTACGACTACTACAACAACTCCGACTACTACGTCTACTAGGACAACTACGTCTACTACGACAACTACGCCTACCACAACAACTACGACTACGACAACTACGACGACTACAACCACTACTTCGACTACTACAACCACAACCACGACCACGACAACTACAACGACAACTACCACGACTACAACAACTACGACGACTACAACTACAACCACTACTACGACGACTACAACAACCACTACAACGACAACTACAACGACTACCACAACCACGACAACTACGACAACCACTACGACCAAGACGACCACCTTGCCGACGACACCGACCGCACTCTACGGCATTGACGTGTCCTACGCGCAAGGGGAGATCGATTGGCAAGAGGTGCAAGACAGCGGTGTGCATTACGCGATCATCCGCTGTGGCTATGGGCAAGACGAACCCGACCAAGACGATGATTATTGGGAGATCAACACCGCCGCCTGTGAAGAGATCGGCATGCCTTACGGCGCGTACTTCTTCTGTTATGCGCGCAACGCCACGGAAGCAATCGGCGAAGCCTTGCATGCACTTCGGTTGCTGGAGGGCAAAAATCTCACCTTGCCTGTGTTCCTCGATATGGAATATTCGAATTACCAAGGCGATTTGACCAACGAAGAATACGCCGCGATCGCCAAATTTTTCTGCACGACCCTGTCGAATGCCGGCTATCAAGTCGGCGTGTACGCCAATCTCGATTGGTGGGACAACCGTCTGACCGACCCGTGTTTTGATCAATGGTATCGCTGGGTCGCGCAGTACAACGACGAATGCGAATACGAAGGCACCTACCACCTGTGGCAATACAGCGAAGGTGAAAGCATCCCCGGCATTCCCGAAAACACCGTCGACACGAATTATTGCTACGTCGACTTTGTGAGTGATTCTGGTTTTAAAAGGAGAGAGGAAACATGAACACGTTCAAGCGATCTTGGCGCGGCGTTTTGTCGTTCGCGGTCGCTTTGTGTCTTTTCATAACCTCAATACTCCCGTGCATGTTGCTTCCTGCTTCGGCGGAACAAGCGACGGATACAGCAACAGCGCGTTCGACAACGGCGGGAGATGTCAACTTCGACGGCGAGCTGACAACGTCTGACGTGCGCACGCTGTTGCTTCACATCGCGTACACGTTGGATGAGAATGTGATGCTGGCGTCGGGCGATGTCGACGGCGACGGCGCTGTGACGTCGGCGGATGCGCGTGTCTTGCTGTTTGCGCTTTCGACACCTACCACAACTACCACCACAACTACAACTACAACTACAACCACAACTACAACTACAACCACCACTACGACCACGACCGTACCGACGCTCGCCAAGCCCGTCCTGCTGTCGGTCAGCTCTGCGCAAGCGGAGGTGTCCGATGTTCTCACGCTCGACGTGTCCGTCAGCGATGCGCATTATTTGGTCGGCGGTCGTATTTATGTGGAATACGATCCGACCGTGCTTGAAATCGTCAAGGTAAACTCCGACGAAGACAATCCGTATTTCGATTCGATCAACACCGACATTTTCACCGATGAATATATGTGGATGTTCGACGTGTCGAGCGGTCGCGCGATGCTCTATTTCAACAAGAGCGGGGTCGGCTCTGCGCAAGGCGGCGTGATGTATACGCTCACGTTCCGTGTGTTGGACACCGCGGTGGACAGCACGACCGTGACCGTGCGCGCGCAAGCGCTGAAATACAACGACGGCGTCAAAGCTGCGTCGGCACAATACAGCGTGTCGAACGGCGTTGTGACGATTCCGCACACTACGACAACCTTGGCGCTCACGCCGTTTGATCCGCAGATGTATTACGGACGTCAACTGCTGGCGAACGAAGACGCCAATTTACTGGCGGCGTATGATTCACTCGGCGAGCAAGTCTCGACCTTCTCCGAAGAGGTCGATATGTCGGCGTTTGCGCTGACGCTCGATGAATATGAAAAAGTTCTTCGCTATTATCATGACGATCACCCCGATGCCTACTGGATCGGGCTGTCGTACAGCTACAGCTATTTGGAAATCGGTTCAACGATGTATTTGCATACGGCTTACCCTGTGTATGAATACACCGTCGACGAGGTGGCATCCTTTGCTTATCCTCTTGAAAAAGCGGTGGAGGATTTGCTTGAAGGTGTGACCGATGCCATGCCGCAGGAGGAACGCGTGCGGCTAATGCACGATCGATTGATCCTTTCGGCGGATTACGACGCCACCTATACCGCTCCGCACGACAACGATTTGCTCGGTGTGTTGGTTGATAAAACGGGCGTGTGCGAAAGCTACGCACGCGCGTTCCAATATTTGATGTACCGTTGCGGTATCAACGCAATTTTGCAGGTTGGGCGCATCAAAGACGGCGGTGAGCACCACATGTGGAACATCGTCAACATCAACGGCGATTGGTATCAAATCGACACCACGTGGGACGACCCTGTGTTCTCGACACCGAACCCGAACTACATCCGCTATCATTACTACAACGTCACCACCGCCGAAATCGAAACAGAACGCACGATCACGCGCGTGACATCGTATTTTAATGATCAGTATTACGTGTCCTATCCGTATCCCGTTTGCACGGCGACCGCCGAAAACTATTTTGAGAAATATGCGGTGGATTTGACGGCGTATAACCAAAAATTGATCGCGAAAGAAATCGCCCAAAGCATTGTGGATAACGACGTGGCGGTGTTGCGCCCCGTCGGCAGCTATAAAACGACAACGCTCAAGCAAGATATTGTCGAAAACTTCGTTTCCATTTGTATTCAAGCAAACAAGAGCTTGCCGAGCGATCAACAGCTTGTACGTCCCGGCTATGACATTGAGATCATCGAGTCGCACGGCGTGTTGAGTGTGCATGTGCGCGACTATTCGTAACCGACCTTACGAGCCGTATTGTCGCCGCTTCCCGTTTTCGAGAAGCGATCACGGAAGGAGACCCCGTCCTATGATTCCCTATTTGTTTCATTCACAGTTACCCGAACATCGCTTCCCGACGGGTGCGGTCACGCCGCACACCGCCGTGTTGATGCGCGTGTGTGTCCCGCGCGAATGGGGTTGCCGCGACTGTCGTTTGCTTGTCAATCGCGACGATCAACCGCTTGTGTGCGCGAAGATGTTTTGGGCGGGCATGAACGGTCAAACGCATGAGTGGTGGGAGTGCCATTTCGAGCCGAGTGATCCCGGTTTGTATTTCTACACGTTCGAGCTTCAAGGCGATCGCGGCATCAAGACACTGTGCCGCCTCTCCGACGGTGCGGCGGGTGTTTCCGAAAACGGTCGCAACGTACCGTGGTGGCAAATGACCTGCTACGCGGCGGATTTTGAAACGCCCGACTGGCTGGCTGGCGGCGTGATGTATCAAATTTTCCCCGACCGCTTTGCGCGTTCAAATGTCAAAAAAGCCAACGTTCCCGACGATCGCATCGTGCATGAGGCGTGGGAGGAACCCGTTAACTGGCAAAACGACGAGCAAGGCGTGTTCCGTTGCAACGATTATTACGGCGGCGACCTCAAGGGCATCGAGGAACGCCTCGACCGCTTGCATGAGCTCGGCGTCACCTGCTTATATCTCAACCCGATTTTCGAAGCCCATTCGAATCACCGCTACAACACCGCCGACTATCGCCGCATCGACCCGATGCTCGGTACGGAAGAGGATCTGCGCTCATTGGTGCGCAGTGCGGCGCAACTGGGCATCCGCGTGATGCTCGACGGCGTGTTTTCACACACGGGCTCCGATAGTTTGTATTTCAATCGCGAGGGACGCTACGACACGGAAGGCGCGTATCAATCGCCCTCCTCGCCGTATTACAACTGGTTCCAATTCACGCATTGGCCCTCGGATTACGAATCGTGGTGGGGGTTTGAAACACTCCCCGAGGTGATGGAAACGCACCCCGATTTCATGGAGTTTATCAACGGCGACAACGGCGTGGTGCGCCATTGGCTGAAAAGCGGCATCGGCGGTTGGCGACTGGATGTTGCCGACGAATTACCTGACGCGTTTCTTGACGCGCTTCGCGCCGCCGCCAAAGCCGAAAACCCCGATGCGATCATTCTCGGTGAGGTGTGGGAGGACGCGAGCAACAAGCACAGCTACGGTCACCGCCGTCGCTATTTGCTCGGCAAACAACTCGACAGCGTGATGAACTATCCGTTTGCCGATGCGGTGCTTGGCTTCCTGCGCGGCGGCACGGCAAAATGGTTCTGCTCGCACATCGCGACGATCGTGGAGCATTATCCTCCGCAGGTCACGCGCCTGCTGATGAATCATATCGGTACGCACGACACCGAGCGTGCGCTGACGGTGCTGGCGGGCGACCCGAGTCACGGACGCGGTCGTTCGTGGCAAGCGGCGCAAACGTTGAGCGAGGTGCAACGTCGTCGCGGTTTGCGCTTGATGCGACTGGCGTCCGCGCTTCAATTCTGTTTGCCCGGCGTGCCGTGTATCTATTACGGTGACGAAGCGGGCGTCGAAGGCTATCGCGACCCCTTCAACCGTTCGACCTATCCGTGGGGACACGAGGACAGCGAGCTTCTCGCGTGGTATCGTCAGCTTGGCAAAATGCGCAAAGTTGCCGTGGCGTTGAAAGAAGGCGACTTCACCCCGATCCCGACCGGCATGGATGAGGTGGTGTGCTTTGAACGTGCGGACGGCGGCGCGCGCCTGCTGTGCGCGGTGAATCGCTCGGAATCGGAACGTCGCTTTGCGCTTCCCGAGGAATGGCAAGGCTTCACCGTCAATCTCGGTGGCGGCATCCTCGACACGGAAGGCAAACTGCGCTTGCCGCCCCTCGAATGTGCGATTTTGATTGATAACGACGAGTGTTAAGCGTGGATATACATGACCGCCTATTTTGCGGTAACACAGTAAGGGTGTCTTTAACGCAAACTTTCGGTGTGCATTAGCCTTCCCCTTGAGGGGAAGGGGGACCGCCGAACGGCGGTGGATGAGGTGTTGCCGCATTTCACGCGCAGCGGACAAGCAATTCGATATTGTAAACATTCCGTACTCAACAAAAACCCCGCCCGTTGCCGACACGGCAACGGGCGGGATTTGTTTTCAGCGTTTTTTCGAGGGCGGATAAGCTTGTTCCACATCGGTGAGACCGAGCAAATAATCGGTACTGGTACGGTAAAAGGCGGCAAGGGCAATCAAAACCTCCGAGGGAATGTCGCGTTTGCCGAGTTCGTAGTGAGAATAGGCGACTTGACTGCAATGCAAATACTGCGCCATATCTTTTTGCAAAAGATCGCGATCCTCACGAAGCGCGCGAATACGAGTATACGGCATCCAACCCCTCCTTCATACGACACTATACAAAGTATAAGGTAAAACAATTTGTTATATTGACATATAAAACAAATTGTTTTATAATGAAAAAATATAAGGAGGAGATACTATGAGACAGCTAAATGAAAATGAAATAGCGAACAAACGATATCTCGCTGATCAGTTAAAAGGCACAGTGTTGCTTATGGAAATGTTAGCAGTTGTGTTTGCGGTGATAATAGTTCTTCTTGCGCTTTTCTTGCGCATGATTTACATGTTAATACCGTTGTTGCTGCTGGTGTTCGGCATGGTTTTTTTGATAGTCTTTGCTGTATGTGTGGTATATACAAAGTTACGCAACGACATAAAGAACAGCTGTGAGGAAGAAAGATTTGAAAATATGGATTTACCGCCATGGACAGAATTGTTCGGTTTTTCTCCGAAGATGCTATTGGCGATCGGTATTTCTGTGGTGGTTATCGTACTGGCTGCCGGCTGTTTTGGTCTGCTTTTTTCCGGTGGTTTTGGTTCGAATGACAATTATGACGATGTTTTCGAAAAAGATCCGAATTCCTGGACGGATGAAGAACAGGATTATGTAAACGACTTTTTCGAATGGATGGGAAACAATTAACAGCATAATGAAAACCACCCGCGCATTGCCGTGTCGGCAACGCGCGGGTGGTTTATTTGTTTTTTTACTCTTTCCAATGGACACCCGAAGACAGGAGCGTCACATTGTTTTGCGACACGGTGAGAAGTCCGCCGTCCAAAACGGCAAATTTCTCGTTGTCGTCGGGCAGAATGATCTTCGCGTCACACGGCTTGACCGCCGTGATAAACGGAATGTGATCGGCGAGAACGGCAAGTTCGCCTTCGGTGCCGCGCACGATCAATGCCGCGACATCGCCGCGGAACAAATCGCCGTCAGGCGACGAGACAATCAATTCGAACGTTTTCATTGCGCCATCTTCGCCGCCTTTTCAACCGCTTCGTCGATCGTGCCGACGAAGAGGAACGCCGATTCGGGAAGATCGTCGTGCTTGCCTTCGATGATTTCTTTGAAGCCGCGAATGGTCTCGGACAGCGGCACATACGTACCTTCAATACCCGTGAACTTCTCGGAAACAAAGAACGGTTGCGAGAGGAAGCGTTGGATCTTACGGGCGCGCTGGACAAGCAGTTTGTCCGTGTCGGACAGCTCGTCCATACCCATGATCGCGATGATATCCATCAACTCTTGATAACGTTGCAGGATGCGTTGCACCTCACGTGCGACGTTGTAATGCTCCTCGCCGAGCACGTCGGGGGAGAGGATGCGGCTCGTGGATTCAAGGGGATCCACCGCGGGATAAATACCTTGCGACGCGATGCTACGCGACAAAACCGTCGTCGCATCAAGGTGCGCAAAGGTCGTGGCGGGAGCGGGGTCGGTCAAGTCGTCCGCAGGGACATAGACCGCTTGGATCGAGGTGATGGAGCCCTTCTTCGTCGAGGTGATGCGTTCTTGCAACGCGCCCATTTCGGTCGCGAGGGTCGGTTGATAACCAACGGCAGAAGGCATACGGCCGAGAAGAGCGGAAACCTCGGAACCTGCTTGCGTGAAACGGAAGATGTTGTCGATGAAGAGAAGCACGTCCTGACCTTCCGTGTCGCGGAAATATTCCGCCATCGTCAGACCCGACAACGCCACGCGCATACGCGCTCCGGGCGGCTCGTTCATCTGACCGTACACGAGCGAGGTGTTGCTGAGAACGCCCGACTCGGTCATTTCGCAGTAGAGGTCGTTGCCTTCGCGGGTGCGTTCGCCGACGCCCGTGAACACCGACAGACCGCCGTGTTGCTTGGCGATGTTGTTGATGAGTTCCATGATGAGAACGGTTTTGCCGACGCCGGCGCCGCCGAACAGACCGATTTTACCGCCCTTGGAATAGGGGCAGATGAGGTCAACGACTTTGATACCGGTCTCCAAAATCTCGCGCGAGGTCGACAACTCGTCGTAAGACGGCGCGGGACGGTGAATGTCCCAACGCTCCGCGTCCGTGGGAGCGGGCTTGTTGTCCACAGGCTCGCCCAGCACGTTAAAAATACGACCGAGTGTCTCGCGGCCGACCGGCACGCTGATGGCTTTGCCGGTGTCGGTGACGGGTGTGCCGCGCTTAAGGCCGTCGGTCGACGCCATCGCGATGCAACGCGCGACGTTGCCGCCGATGTGTTGCGCGACCTCGACGGTGAGGGTGCGGTCATCGATGGGCATGGTCAAAGCGTTGAGAATTGCGGGCAGTTCGCCCTCGTTGAAACGGACGTCCACGACAGGGCCCATAACCTGCGAGACCGTACCGATATGGGGTGTATTCATAGGAGTCACTCCTTTGAACGGGCATCGCACAATGCGATACACCGATGGTGTTAGATTGGTTTATTCGCCGCTGCCTGCGACGATTTCGGTGATTTCCTGCGTGATCGCACCTTGGCGCGCACGGTTGTATTGCAGTTGCAGGTCGGCGATCATTTCCTGTGCGTTCTTGCCCGCGGAATCCATCGCCATGCGACGAGCGGCGACTTCGCTTGCGAAGCTTTCGCGCACCGCCGCCATCAACATACCCGACACGTACTCAAGCACCGCAACGGGCAAAATGGTTTGCTCGTCGGGTTCGAACACAATGCCTGCACCACCGCTTTGCTCTGCGCGCTCAAGCGGCAACACCCAGCGCACCGTGGCGGTTTGCGTCATCATCGAATGGTATTCCGTGCAAACGATGCCGAGCTTGTCGAATTTATTGTTTGCAAAATCTTCGCACAGCGTTTTCGCCAGCGCGCGTGCTTCAGCGGAGGAATAATCCTCCGAGGAATTCGTCGTGCCGCCGAAACGGTCACAGGCGCGCTTGCCGATCGGGATATATTCCGCTTGCGGGAGCGACGCGACCAACCGAAATACGTTGGCGTTGTAGCCGCCCGCCAAACCGCGGTCGCCCGCGATGACAATGAGGCGGATGCGATCGCCGTCGCCGCCGACAACGTAAGGACTTTTCGCGCAATCGGGCGATGCCGTCAACATCGACACCGCTGTTGAAACGGCATCTGCGTATTGACGACTTTTCATCATCGCGTCGTTGGCGCGACGGATCTTCGACGACGCCACAAGTCCCATGGCTTTGGTCAGGTGCAGGGTGGAGTCGACACTTTTGATGCGACTGCGCAACAGTTTAGTATTGGCACCCATACGTTACCACCTCTGCATCGAGTTGAGAGCCTCTTCAAGAGTTTGCACATCTTCGGGCTCGAAATAGTTGGTTTCGAAGCGTGTGAGCAAAGAAGCGTAGGAGTTTTCAAGTTTCTCATACAGCGCTTGCTCGTATGCGTGCACCTCCGCGACGGGAACATCGTTGAGGAAGCCGTGCGTCACGGCATACACGATCGCGACTTGGCAACCGACGCGCACAGGTGAGTTGCGGTTTTGTTTAAGCACCTCGACGATGCGTTCGCCGAGTGCGAGACGCGCTTTCGTATCGGCGTCGAGATCGCTGCCGAATTGCGCAAAGGATTGCAGTTCGCGGTATTGCGAGTACAGCAGTTTCAGTTCGCCCGAAACCTTCTTCATCGCCTTGAGCTGTGCCGAACCACCGACACGGCTGACCGAAATACCGGGGTTGATGGCGGGCATGATGCCGGCGTGGAACAACTCGGTTTCGAGGAAGATCTGACCGTCGGTGATGGAGATGACGTTCGTCGGGATATACGCCGAAACGTCGCCCGCTTGCGTTTCGATGAGCGGCAACGCCGTGATCGAGCCGCCGCCGTATGCGGGGGCGACACACGCCGCACGCTCGAGCAAACGAGAGTGCAGGTAGAAGACGTCGCCGGGATACGCTTCGCGGCCGGGCGGACGGCGAATGAGCAGCGAGAGTGCGCGGTACGCGACCGCGTGTTTGCTCAAATCGTCATAGACGATGAGGACATCTTTGCCTTGCTCGCGGAAATATTCCGCCATCGCGCAACCAGCATAGGGCGCGATGTATTGAAGCGGCGCGGTTTCCGAAGCCGAAGCGGAAACGATGATGGTGTAATCCATCGCGCCTGCGGCGGCGAGGTTGTTGGCAAGTTGGACGACCGAGGTGTTCTTTTGACCGATCGCCACGTAAATGCACAGCACGCCGCTGTTCTTTTGGTTGATGATGGTGTCAATGACGATCTCGGTTTTACCCGTTTGACGGTCGCCGATGATCAACTCACGTTGACCGCGACCGATCGGGATCATACTGTCGATCGCCTTGATACCCGTTTGAAGCGGCACCGACACGCTTTGGCGTTCGATGATGCCGGGGGCCTCCGATTCGATGGGGCGCATGCCGCTGTAATCGATGGGGCCTTTGCCGTCGATCGGCTCACCCAGCGCGTTCACAACGCGACCGAGCAGTTTTTCGCCGACGGGAACGGAGAGCACCTTGCCCGTGCGGCGCACGGTGGAACCCTCGCGGATGCTGTTTTTATTGGACAGAAGCGCAACCGAAACAGTTTCCTCTTCCAGGTTTTGCGCCATACCCGCACTGCCGTCTTCGAACTCGAGCAGTTCGCCTGCCATGCAGTTTTTCAAACCGTAGACGCGGGCAATGCCGTCACCGACAAGAATGACCGTGCCCGTTTCCTGCATTTCCATGCGGGTGCGGTAGCCGCGGATCTGTTCTTTAATGATGTTGCTGATCTCTTCAGGCTTGTTACTCACGCTTCGATCACTTCCTTTATCCGAGTCATTTGTCGTTTCAAACTGTTGTCGTACACCGTACCGTTCAGTTCCACGACGATGCCGCCCAGCAACGCTTCGTCGAGACGGTATTCCGCTTCGACGTGGCGACCGCTTTGGCGTTCAAGCTTGGCGATCAATGCCGCCTTTTCGCTGTCGGTCAGCGGCACCGCGCTGGTCACGACGGCGTGAGACAGGCGGTTGTCGTCGTCAACAAGTGCGTCAAATTCCGCCTTTGCCGTGGCAAACGCGCGAATATACCCTTCCTCGCACATCAGTTTGAGGAAGGAAAGCACCGTTTCTTCGATCGTGTTTGCGAACGCGGCGTCAAGAAGCGCCACGCGCTCTTCGCGCGCCACATTCGGCAACGACAGCAACAGCTCATAATCGGGATTGTCTTGAAAAGCCGTCTCGACAAGTGCGAGCGACTTGATCACGGCATCAAGATTGCCGTCTTCTTTGGCGAGCATAAACAATGCCGCGCCGTATTCTTTCGCAATATCAGTCATTGGCGTCACCCATATCCTCAAGGAAGGCGTGGATCAACGCGCGGTGATCGTCCGCTTTGACCTCGCGTTCGAGGATCTTACCGGCGAGTGCGGTGGACACGTCGACGATTTCGCGACGGATGTCCTCCTCGGCACTGCGACGTTCAAGATCCGCTTGCGCCTGCGCTTGACGGACAATACCGTCGGCGCGTTGTTCGGCTTCTGCAATGATCGTTTCGCCGCGGCGTTTGGCCGTGTCGGCGGCGTCTTTGATCATGCTGTCGGCCGTTTCCTTGGCGGTTTCCATACGGGTGTTCCACTCGGCTTTGGCGCTCATCGCTTCGGCTTCCGCTTCGGCGGCAGCGTCATACTGCTTGTCAATTTCCGCTTGTCGTTTGGCAAGCGTCTCTTTCACGGGTTTGAACAAAAACTTTTTGATCACGAGAAAGAGAATGACAAGGTTCGCAAGTGAGATCAGGACGCTCCAGATATTGACGGAAATGATATCCAGGGATTGCGGTTCCATTATGATTCACTCCAAACAGGTGGATTATTATACGTTCTTGGTCAACAGTGCGACAAACGTGTTGGGCGCCACGAAGATGAGCAGGATCGCCACAACGAGCGCGTACAGACCGGTGGTCTCTGCGATGGCGCAGCCCATGATCATCGTGCTGGTAACGGCACCCTTGGCTTCGGGTTGACGGCCGATCGCTTCGCAAGCGCTGGCAACTGCGTTACCTTCACCGATACCGGGGCCGATACCCGCGATCATCGCGATACCTGCGCCGAGCGCGCAGCAGCCGAGAACGATAGCAATAGCAATTGACATAGTTAATTACCTCCGAGTTTTGATTTCTTTTTGGCTTGTTTTTTAGCCCGACGAGCGAAATAATCCTCCATCGGGAAAGCTCCGGAAACATACATCATGGTCAGCATCGCGAAAATGAACGCTTGCAGACAGCCGCTGAAGATGTCGAAATACACCGACAACACCGCGGGGATGCCGACGCGCAGGAAGGGGATCTCCCCGAGCATGCCGGGCAACCAGCCAAGCACCAGCGACGACGCGCCGGTGAGTCCGGCGCTGACCAGGATTGATACCACCACGCCCGACAGCACGTTGCCGTAGTGACGGAACGCCATCGAAATGGGGGTGGCAAACTCGCCGATCACATTAATGGGGGCGAGGAAGAACACGGGCTCGCACAGACCTTTGGCATAATAGAGCGGGCCGCATTTGAGTTTGTAATATGTGATGACAACGAATACCAAGATCGCCCAACCGGCGACCACGTTCATGTCGGTCGTCGGCGGGAATAATCCGAGAAGCGACGACAAGCTGGACAGCGCCGAAAGACCGATGATGGCGGTGATAAACGGCGCGTAGGCGGCGAAATAGTCACCCATGTTGTCTTTGACGAGTTTTTCCGTGGTTTGCACGATCCATTCGGCGAGGTGTTGACGCACCGACGGGGTGCGTACACTGAGCTTGCGCGTCAGGAACAGGCAAAGGAACGTGATTGCCAGCACGACTGCCCAGGAGTTGACCTGTGCTTCGCTGATGTACAGCGTGGTGAACGCCGCGGGAATGGACGACCAAACGGACGTCCATGCATCGACAAGCGGTTGCACCGTCAAAAAGTCGGGGAGCAACGACGGCACGTCCGCCATCGGGAGTTCCCAGTAGACAAGAGCACCTGCGACTTCGATACCGTTCGAGGCGGGTTTCATGGTAACTTGCAAGAGGATGCATCCAAGGATCGGAAGCACCGCCGCGATCAACAGCAAGATATCGATCACAGAAATGCGAAGTTTGCGTGACATGGGGGCAGCCCCTCCTGTTCAATCTTTTTTGAAGAGCGGGCGAAACATGATCGCCACGCGCGGAAACAGCAACGGAATGATGACCGCCAGCGGGTGAAAACACGGCACAAGTAAGCCGATGAGAGCCACCGCCAGCTGTCCGAAAAAGCGAGTGGTTTGGGAAAAGCGGATGTAGTTGCGTGCGTCTTTTTCCTCTTTAAGCACGGCTTTTTGCACCGTCATGCCCAGCAAAAAGAAATTGCCGATTGCCGCCACCGCCGAAAGCAGATTTCCGAGCAACACCGTGTAATCCCAGGCGAAGTTCGGATGAAAGAAATCTACTGCCAAAAATACGGCTTGCATCACGATGCTGAGGACGATCACCCACACCGCGATATAGATGGTTTCCTGTTTTACGACAGGGTCAATTTTGCGCAAAATCGCACACATCCTTCATCATACAGTATTCCTATTCAGTATACAATACAATGCAGCTTTCCGCAAGTTAAAATTACCAAATTCCATATGAAAAATACATAAAAAAGAAAGGGGGTGTGCTCCTCTTGAAAGCACACCCCTGTTATTAAGGAAAATTCATGAACATTTGCGTTTTCGCGCGGCAAAAATCGCGCAAATTGTCGCCGTGATCAAGCAAACGGCAACGGCAATGATGTCGCCTGTCGACAACGCCGCCAGTGCATATCCGTCTTCGCTTTGGACCGCTTGCAATGCCCATACACCGCCGATTGCCGCTGTGGTAACGGAGGTCAAAAGCAAGGCGAGCTTGAGCGGTTGCCCTTTGGTAGCAGGGGCGCGGCGGGGTTGCTCGCTCTTGAGATCCAATGTCACAGCAAGTGCGACCGCCGCCGCAAGCGTGACGATCGTTTCGGGAACCATGTACGCCGCGTTGTAGGAGAGGGAGTACAGAAGCGCTTGCGCGTCGGGGATGGAAATGCCTGCCCAAACGGTGCAACCCGAAATCACGTGGCACAGATACCGCAACGCACAGCATAGCAAGACGCCGCAACCGAGCGACACTGCTTGCGGAAAACGGCGACGGAACAGGCCGCCGAGTCCCAGCACGGTAAACGCGATCACGTAGTCAAGCAAGATGATGGCGATGACCGCCCCTGCCGACGTGGCGTAGGACAGATTGTTTAGTCCCGTCAGAAGCTGGAGAAGCGATCCGGCAAAACCGACAAGCAAGCCCCAAACCGTCCCGTGGCGATACGCGATCACCAAAATCGGGAGCATGGACGCGAGTGTGATCGAGCCGCCGAACGGCATCTGCATCACGGGGATGAGCGACAGCACGAAGGCAACAGCAAGCATCAACGCGCTTTCGGTCAAACGAACAGTGGTTTTCATAAGAGAGGACCTCCTTTGGATTGTTACAAGCGGCAATAAAAAAGCGCCTTTTTCTCGAAACGGAAAAAGACGGTTTCTCGGTTGCCGCTTGAAAGGAGTCCTTTTGACGGCACACGTATGAAAACATCCCTCCGCCGGTATTATCCGGATCAGGTAATAGGGTTACGGGACCGAATGCCCGCTCTCAGCCGACCGCTGTCAGCACCCCTTGTTCGCTTTTTTGTGGAGCTTGTACGCCCATTATCTTACAATATTACGTGGATTTTGTCAATAAAAATCAAAAAATTTATAGTTTATCATAAAATTTTAAAGAATTTTCAACAAAAATTATTGCATTTGTGAGTTGTCGGTGCTATAATATGCAACATGAAACTAAGGGATCAAAGGAGGCCACCACAGCGTTGGCAGAACAATATATCGGTGTCGACCGCATGGAACACGCGGTCGCGCTGTTCGGAAGCTTTGACGAAAACATCAAACTCATTGAACAGCATTATCATGTGGATGTCACCAACCGCGGCTCCGACATTCGCATCAGCGGCGATGTGGAAGCGGTGGACAAAGCCGTGCGTGCCATCAACGGCTTGTTGCAACTGATCAACCGCGGCGAACAACCCGCCGAGCAAAACGTGCGTTATGTCATGATGCTTGTCGACGAGGGCGGCGAGGAAGAGCTCCCCAAACTCGGTTCGGACAGCATCGCCGTCACCGCCAAAGGCAATCCCGTCAAACCGAAAACCCTCGGTCAAAAGCGTTATGTTGAGGCGATTCGCCAAAATACCGTGACGGTGGGTGTCGGCCCTGCGGGTACAGGCAAAACGTATCTTGCCGTTGCGATGGCGGTCAAGGCGTTCCGCGCCAAGGAAGTCAACCGCATCATTTTGACGCGTCCCGCGGTGGAAGCAGGCGAAAAACTCGGCTTCTTGCCCGGCGATCTGCAATCGAAGGTCGATCCCTATCTGCGCCCGCTTTACGACGCGCTGTTTGAAATGCTCGGTGCGGAGACCTATCAAAAATATCTCGAGCGCGGCAACATTGAAATCGCGCCGCTGGCGTATATGCGCGGTCGCACGCTCGACGACAGCTTCATCATCCTCGACGAAGCGCAAAATACCACCCCCGAGCAAATGAAAATGTTCCTCACGCGTCTCGGTTTCAACTCCAAAATGGTCGTCACGGGCGACGTCACGCAAATTGACTTACCCGACGGACGCAAAAGCGGCTTGAAAGAAATTTTGAAAATCCTCAAAAACGTTGAAGACATTGCTATTTGTGAATTCAGTCAAAAAGATGTTGTGCGTCACCAACTCGTGCAACGGATCATCGAAGCCTATGAACGTTTCGAAAAAAGCAAGGCATCGGAAGAAAGGAAGCGCATGTCGCATGGCAAAGGTAAAAGTAGTAATCGAGAATAAACAAAAAACCGTCAAAGTTCCGACTGGTATGCGTATGTTGATGCGCCGTTGCTGTAATGCGGTGCTGGAAAACGAAAACTTCGGCGAACCCGCGCAAGTGGACATCTCGATCGTGGACAACGAGCAGATCCGCGCCATCAACGCCGAACATCGCAACATCGACCGCGTGACGGATGTGTTGTCGTTCCCGCTCGGCGAGGGCGGTGTTTACGACCGTCACCCCGAAACGGGGGCTTATATGCTCGGCGACATCGTGATCTCACTTGAGCGCGCCGCGGAGCAAGCGGTGCAATACGACCACTCGTTCCAACGCGAGGTCGGTTATCTTGTGGTGCATTCGATGCTTCATCTGCTTGGCTACGATCACGTGGAGGGCGGACTGCAAGCGGTGCGCATGCGTGAGCATGAAGAAGCCGTCATGCAAAAGATCGGTCTTCCCCGCGACGGAAGCTATGTGTTGAATACGTAATCCGTTTTAGGGCAACCTGTGCTTTGGCACAGGTTGTTTTATTGTAAAGGATGAGGTGAGCTCTTGACAACCTTTGAACAAATCTATGAAGTCGTCAAACAAATCCCGCGCGGCAAGGTCGCAACCTACGGACAGGTGGCGCTTTTGGCGGGGAATCCGCGTTGGTCGCGCGTGGTCGGCTATGCGCTTCATCGCAACCCCGCGCCCGGTGTGATTCCGTGCCACCGTGTCGTGAATCGTGAGGGGCGCGTCGCACCCGCGTTTGTGTTCGGCGGCCCCGACGTTCAACGCGAACGGTTGGAAGCGGAGGGAATCGTGTTTCGCGCCGACGGCACGGTGGATTTGGCGCAATATGGCTGGTGAAACAAAAAGACTGTCGCGTTTTTGACGCGACAGTCTTTTTTTACTCTTTCGTGTAGAAAATCTCAAGCACCTGTTCGTACAGTTTGGCGTCGTCGACGATGTATTCGGCGTAGCCGTCGTCTTCGCTCTTACTCACGGTACCGGGTACCGACGAGAATGCGAGCGTCGGATTGCGTTGCACGAGTTTGGTCGTCAAGAAGGTGATCTTAGACGGCGTGAGGCTGGTGATGCTGTCACCTGACACCGTGCTGTACAAATTGAGCGGCACTTGCAAACTGCTTTTCGTGGCACTCAACGCTTTGGCGGCAAACGCGGTGAGATATTGCTGTTGGCGCGCCATGCGGTCGTTGTTGGAAGCGAGTTGTTCCGTGTCGCGCGCGCGCACGAACCACAAGGCATCCTCGCCGTACAGCGTGATGGTCGAGCCTTGGGGATGGACCGTACCGTTTTGGGTGCGGAAATCCGATTGCAACGTGACCTCCACGCCGCCGATGGCGTCGTTGAGTTTTCCGATGGAGTCGAGATCGATCGCGAAATAGGTGTTGATCGGAACGCCGTACAGCAAACGCTCGGCGGCGCGTACCGTGGTTTCACAGCTTTGCTCGCGTCCGTCACCGTAGGCATAGGACAAACAAATTTGCGTGCGTTCGCTTCCGACAAAGCTGCCGTCCTCGGCGAACAGATCAATGTCCGTCACGATGTCGCGCGAAATTGCCAGCGCGTCCATGTCGCCCGTTGCGGTGTCGATCGACAGCAAAATCAGCGTGTCCGCTTGACCGCCCGTGCCGACGACGTTCTCTTCCAAACCGAGCGAGGCTTTGTCAATGCCGATGCACAGGATGTTGGTGCGTTTGTCGTTAAAGCGATAGGTTTCGCCGTTGTACACAACGGTGCGTCCGTCGTCGGTGACAACAACCTCAGTCTCGGGATCGTCGACGACGGTTTCAGGAACGACCAGTTCCACGTCTTTGCTCGGAAGCAAGCTCGCTTTGCCACGATCCTGCATGACTGCGACGGTGGAAACCGCGGTGACGATCATGCCGAGCAGACACGCCAGCACAATCAAAAGCGTGTTGCGGACAGGATGCTTTTTTCGCTTGTGTTTATGCGTGTGTTTTTCAAGATAAACAATTTCTTGCGAGGAAGGATCGGTGTCGATGTAATCCCGTCGGTGACGAGAGCCTTTTGCGGCTTTCAGTTGCAGATCGTCGATGGTTAGGTCATGGTTCGGCGCGAACAGATCCTCATTGGGTGAGTTGGTCATCAGTCAGCACTCCTTGCACCAAATAGCGGGCGTTTTTGTTCCAGCCGACGCAGGTGCTCAATGTTATAATGCGATCGGAAATCGTAACAGGCACGTCACGCGTGTTGACGGTGAACGTTTTCGGATCGGTGGCGTAGCTCAAGTAATCCGCCCAAACCTCATCGTTCGAGTAGTCAAACGAATTGAGCAGGTGGCGGTTGTCGTATTCGTAGGCGGCAAAGATGGTGTAGGTGTAGATATGCCCCGGTGTGTATACATAAATCTTGTCGTACTTGTCGAAAAACTCTTTGTCTTCGAAATCATGCAACGAACTGAACATGGTGCCGTTGAGCATGTTGTGTCCGTACATCACCGTGTTGCGATGCATCAAATCCGTGCCGTTTTTCTTTTCGCTGTAAATCGTGCCCGCAAATTCATATTCGCGGTAGATGTTGTGATCCAAATAAAAGCCGTCCGCTTGATCGGTCGCACAAGCAACGGGATATTGGATCGGTGTACCGGGCACGTCCAGGAACGCGTAAATATCCGTGTTGATCGCGTGCCATTCGGCGAAATTCACGGGGTTTTCGGGAAGCGGCGGCGCGGTGGTGGGGGTGGTTTCGGTCGCGGTGCCGCTTGTCGTCACCGTGGTGGTGGGACGCTCACCGAGCGGCACAGGAAGAGGATCGGTGCCGCTTGTCCATTGCATATACAATTGTGCGAGACCGTAACCGCCGCCGATCATGATGGCGATGACCAAAATCACGATCAGAACGGTACGCAAAACGCGCGAAACAGAACGATCCATTTGTATCATCTCCTTATCGTCGGCTTTGCCTAAAAAAGACCCGCTTTTCTTAATGTTCATTAAGAAAGGCGGGCGTTTTTTACATGTTGAAAAAGGTTCAGTTCTTGGCGGACAGCTTTTTCGCCGCAACGCCCGCAATGCCGGCAGCAGCCAACGCCGCCACGGGGATCAAGAGCGAGGCGCCCGTTTGGGGAGCGGTGGGCGAATCGTTCGAGCCGCTGGGCTTGGTACCGGTTGTGGTGGTGATCACGGGGGCGGTCGGGCTGATCTCCGCGAACGCGGGAACCGTGAACGCCGCCATCATGAGAACTGCCAACAAAACAGCAAACATTTTTTTCATGGTGGTTCCTCCTCAAAAAGTATATATGAGAATGTGCTTTAATTACATACAAAAATATTATAGCGCGGTTTACAAGGATTGTCAAGTCTTGTTTTGCGGCAAAAACCGCATTGCCGCAAATTTCCAAACGGCAAAGCCGCCCGCGATCCCGAGGAGATTGAGCATAAAATCGTCAAAATCCAAACTGCCGAGCAGGGTGAAAAATTGCGTCAGTTCCACGCCCGCAATGATCAGCAGTCCTGTCAAAAACACCGCACGAGCGGTGCGGCATCGCGGCCAAAAGAACGGCAGGCAAAACCCAAGCGGAACAAACATCACGACATTGCCGACCAGATTTTGCCATGCGTGAAGAATAAGATAGTCGGGGTCACCGGTGATAATAATGCGTGTAAAAAACACGATCGTTTGAAACGGAAACGGCTCGGATTTCAGTTGCTCAACATAGTTTCCCGCAAATTCGAAATCGATCCGCTGTCCGAACAACAGCCACAGCATCACAAGTCCGTACAGTACAAACAGCACGGCAATCAGCGGTTTGAGAATTTTCATCGTCACTCACCGTCGCAAAATTCGGACGGATCCTCGCGGATCATCGCCACAAGCGCCGCCTGCAATTCCTCGCTTTCGGCAAGTTGCTTCATCGGTGCCACATCGGCGTCGGCTTCGGTTTGCAGATAGTCGCGAAGGGCGGCGGCAACGTCGGCGTAGCCAAGCAAATCCAGTCCGTCCGCGGCAAGCTCGGAAAAACCGAATTGCTCGTCGCGGCGCAACAACGCGGGTTCACCGCTTTGCATTTCGCGCACGAACAGCCACACACTGTACACCGCACAGCGTTTTTGCGACAACAGCGGGATCACCGCGTACGGATCCTTGCGTGCGCCTTCGGCTTTAGCGAGCAGGTTGGCGACCACCGCCTTGACGAGTTGATCGTCGGGGGTGTTGTCGAGAAGCTCACGCGTCATCACGCGATAGGTATTCATCAGTTTGGCGGCGTTGGAGTTATCTTTCGGAAACAACACGCGTCCCAGAAGCAACAGCAACACGATCGCCACAATAAAAAGAAGCAACCACGGCATCGTTTATCCCTCCACTAACACGCGATAAATATCGCTTTTTTTGATTTTGGTTTCGGCGGGGGCGCGTTTGGCGGCGTCCGAAACGCCCGCGCCTTCCTCGATGAATTCCTGTGCCAACGCCACTGCGTCTTCAAGGGTGGCAGGGGCGGATTCTTCTTGAGGAGCGCCGCCTACGATCAGCACAAATTCGCCGCGCGGGGATTCGTCCTTGAAACGTGTGACTGCCTCGGCGAGCGTGGTGGTGATGACTTCCTCGTGGAGCTTGGTCAACTCGCGGCAAAGAGCAAGCGGTCGGTCACCGAGTGTGTCGAGAAGATCGGCAAGGGTGTAGGGCAGTTTGTGCGGCGCTTCATAAAAGATCATGGTGCGCGGCTCGTGCCGGATGGCTTGCAAATGTTCGCGGCGCGAACGCTTCGAAACGCTCAAAAAGCCTTCGAAGGTGAAGCGACCTGCCGGCATACCCGACAAAGCAAGTGCGGTGATCACGGCACTCGGCCCCGGCACACAGCCGACGGGAATGCCGCGTTCGCGGCAAAGGCGCACCAAATCTTCTCCGGGGTCGGAAATGGCGGGCATGCCCGCGTCTGAAACAAGCACAATGTGTTCGCCTGCTTCCATACGCGCGCAAAGCTGTTCACCTTTTTCGCGTTTGTTATGTTCAAAATAGCTGACAAGCGGTTTTTTGATGCCGAAATGATTGAGCAACCGCAATGTCACGCGGGTATCCTCGGCGGCGATCACGTCACAGGCGTGAAGCGCGTCCACCGCGCGAGGCGAGAAATCGGATAAATTGCCGATGGGCGTTCCCACCAACGTCAATCGTCCCGACATACACGACACTCCTTATTGTTGTTTACACACCATGCAAAGCCAACCGCGTTGCTCGTAACGTTGTTCAACGACGAAACCGCAGGCGGTGAGGGCTTCGACCACTTCCGCTTCGCGGGTGTCGATGATGCCCGACACGATGTACACGCCGTCTTTCTTCACAAACGGCTTGACGGCAGGCGAGAGCATGATGATGGCATCCGCCACGATGTTGGCGACGACGAGTTCGAACTGTCCTTCGACTTTGTCGACCAAATCGCCTTCGACGACTGTGTAGCGCGGCGGCTCAAATCCGCTGCGCTCGCCGTTTTCGATCGCGGTTTTGACCGCCAGCGCGTCGATGTCGACCGCGAGCGCTGATTTCGCGCCGAGAAGCAGGGCGGCGATGGACAAAATACCGCTGCCGCAACCCACGTCGAGCATCGCGGTGTCTTCGGTGATGACCGATTCCATTGCTTCGAGCACCAAACGGGTCGTTTCGTGACCGCCTGTGCCGAATGCCATGCCGGGATCAATGTTCAACACCGTGCGACCCTCGGTGTCGTCAACGGAATCCCACGTCGGGCAAATGAGCAACTTTTCGCCGATTTTGAGCGGCTTGAAATATTGTTTCCAGTTGTTCGCCCAATCCTCTTCGCTGATGGCGGTGGTGACGACCTCGTTTTCGATGCCGTTTGCCGTCAGACGCTCGCGCAAAAAGGCGAGTGCTTCGGCGGGGTTGTCTTCGGGCGAAAGGTAAATGTGGATCAGCGAGCGGGTGCGATCCTTTTGCAAAAGATCTTCATCGATCAAGTCGATGTGCGCGATTTCGCGCGCACCTTGCTCGAGGTCACTGTAATCTTCAATATACACGCCGTAAGGCACGAGCATGTTCGCGATATCCGTGGCACGGTCGGTGTCTGCCTGCGGCACGGTGATGCACACTTCTGTCCATTGGTTACTCATGGTTTATGCCTCCAAATATGCGGTCATTTTCGAGCAGTCGAGCGACGCGAACGACAGCATAAAGTCGCGCAGTTTCTCGACGATGACGCGGCAACCGCCCTCGCGATTGCTTTCGACGTTCATCGGCATGACGGGATCGTGCACCGAAAGACGAAGGAGCGCCCAGCCGTCGCCGTCTTCGGCACCGAACGAAATGCGCACGCCCTCGGCACTGTCATCGGCAACTTTCCAGCCGTTGTCGTTTGCGAAGGCTTCGAGCTTGGCAAGCACGTCCATGCCGTAGGTGCGGAAGTCGACTTCTTTGATGTTGAAACGGAGTTCTTTGCCTTCGGCGGGTTCGGCGAGCGCGGCGATGAGATCGTCGAGGGTTTTGCCTTCTTTGCGAAGTTGTGCCGCTTTGATGATGATGCGCGTGCTCAAATAAGCGCCGTCGTCGAGGAAATAGTTCTCTTTGAGGGCGGCGTGACCCGAGGTTTCGATGGCGAGCGGGGCGTATTGACCTTCGTCGCACAAACGGATCGCCTCGTTGATGACGTTTTTATAGCCGCGCTTGAAACGGCAGTGTTTGCCGCCAAGGGTGTCTTCGATAAAGGTTTTGAGGCCGTCGGAGGTAACCGAGTCGGTCACAACAACGGAGCCTGCGGGCGCGTTTTCGAGCGCGATCGCCGCGGCAAGTGCCACAAGGCGGTTGCGGTTGATCTCGCGTCCGTCCGCACCGACACAACCCGCGCGGTCGACGTCGGTGTCAAAAATCACGCCGAGGTCGGCTTTGGCGTTTACGGTTGCCGCGCAAACAGAACGCATCGCGTCGGCGTCCTCGGGATTCGGCACGTGGTTGGGGAAGCGACCGTCGGGATCGAGGAATTGACTGCCCTCGATGTCCGCGCCGAGCAGATACAGCACGTCGGTCGCATAGAAACCACCCGCGCCGTTGCCCGCGTCCACGACGATTTTGAAGCCTTCGAGCGGCTTGTCGTAGTTCTCGGCGTTGACGCCTTCGCAAATCATGTCGCGCAAACGCTTGGCATAGCGCGGCATGTAATCTTCGATCACGATCTCGCCGCTCGGTGCGTCCGCAAATTCGCCTTTTTCGCAAAGCGCGAGAATTTCGGAAATGTCGCTGCCTTCCAAACCGCCCGTCGGACGGAAGAATTTCAAACCGTTGCGATGGAACGGATGATGGCTGGCGGTGAGTTGGATCGCGCCGTCGCAGGGCACGTCGAGCGTGCTCATGAACATCGCAGGCGTGGACGCAAGACCGCAGTCGTGCACCGTGATGCCGCTTTGGGTCAAACCGCGGCACACCGCGTCACGCAGACGGGGACCCGAAATGCGGCTGTCGCGACCCACCGAAATGTGCAGGTCTTCCACCGCTTTGCCGCATGCGTTCGAAAGCCACACGGCAAACGCGCGTGCCATCGTGCTGACAACGTCGTCGGTCATATCGAGCGGTTCGCCCGCAACGCCCTCAACGGCAACGCCGCGAATATCCGTACCGCTTTTAAAATGCTTCCAATCGATCATGATCTATCGTCTCCTTTGAGTTGATTTACTTGAAATTGTGCGGTCATGTTCGCCGCTTGCACAGCTTCTTTGACGTCATGAACACGCAACATGGTTGCGCCGCCGAGTTGAGCGACGGTGTGAAACGCAATCGTGCCGCCGAGGCGATCGGCAACGTCGCAGTCGCCTGTCGCGTAGGCAATCACGCGCTTGCGTGACGCGCCGACGAGGATCGCCGTTTTCGGTAGATCGTGCAGAATGCGAGGTAATTCGCGCACGATCGCAAGATCGACCTCGCGCGTTTGATGAAACCCGATGCCGACGTCGAGGCACACCTGCGAAAGCGATAATCCCGCGTTGTCGGCGGCGGTCAATGCCGTCTCAAAATAGCGTCGCACGTCATCCGTTGACGCGGCGTCTCGTGCCATCATGATGAGTCCCGCGCCGTGCGCGGCGGCGATGTTGGGAAAATCGTTTGTCAAACTGCCCGACACATCGTTGAGAATTGCCGCGCCGTTTTTCAGCGCTTGTTTTGCGACAAACGGCTCGAACGTATCGACTGAAATCGGAACGGAAAGCCGTCCGTTCAACGCTTTTAAAACAGGTGCTAATCGCGTCCATTCGTCATCGGGTGAAACGGGTGTTGCGCCCGGGCGCGTGGATTGCGCGCCGATGTCGAGGATCGAAGCCCCCTCGCGTTCGATCGCAAGGGCGCGCGCAACCGCCGCATCCGTTGCGGCGAATTGTCCGCCGTCGGAAAAGCTGTCGGGGGTGACGTTGAGAATGCCCATCACCGCGGTGCGATCAAGAGAAAAGGTAAACACGGGTATCACCTCATTACTGTGCGGGTCTGACCGAAATACCTTCGTTTTTCAAATATGCCTTCAAATCGGCGATGTCGATCTCGTGATAGTGAAAGAGCGATGCGGCGAGTGCCGCATCGGCACAGCCATCCGTCAGCGCTTCTTTGAAATGTTCCATCGTGCCCGCGCCGCCCGAAGCGATGACGGGAACGGACACGGCGTTCGCGATCGCGGCGGTCAACTCGAGGTCATAACCCGCTTTGGTGCCGTCGCCGTCCATGCTCGTGACGAGCAGTTCGCCTGCGCCGAGTTCCACGGCTTTTTTCGCCCATTCCACAGCGTCAAGACCGACGTTGAGGCGACCGCCGTGCTTGTACACATCAAATCCGCCGCCGTCGCGACGTTTGGCGTCGATGGCAACGACGACGCATTGACTGCCGAATTTTTCGGCGGCTTCGCGGATGAGCCCAGGGCGATCGATCGCCGCCGAGTTGATCGATACCTTGTCCGCACCGGCGAGAAGCACGGCGCGAAAATCGTCCACGGTGCGAATGCCGCCGCCGACGGTGAAGGGAATCGAGAGTTGTTCCGCCACGCGCGCGGCGAGCGCGGTGACGGTGGCGCGTTGTTCGTTCGAAGCGGTGATGTCGAGAAACACGACTTCGTCCGCGCCCGCGTCGGAATAGGCGGCGGCAACTTCGACGGGGTCACCTGCGTCACGCAGTTGCACGAAATTGATGCCTTTGACGACGCGTCCGTCTTTGATGTCGAGGCAGGGGATGATTCGTTTGGCGTACATCAGCGACCCTCCTTTTCCACAAAAGCGGCGAAGTTTTTGAGCATCTGCTCGCCGACGCGACCCGATTTTTCGGGATGGAATTGCGTGCCGAACACGTTGCCGCGTTGCACGGATGAGCAAAAGCGCACGCCGTATTCGGTGGTGGTCAGCACATCGGCGGCATCGTCCGCGAAGCATGCGTAAGAGTGTACAAAATACACATACGGCTCGTCGGGCAAATCGCAAAGAAGCGGCGATTCTTTTTCCGCGCGGATATCGTTCCAACCCATGTGCGGGATTTTGAGACCTTGATTGTCGGGCAAGCGGCGAACAAAGCCTTTGACAAAGCCGAGACCTTCGACACCTTCGCCTTCTTCGCTGCCTTCGAACAACGCTTGCATGCCGAGGCAAATGCCGAGAAGCGGTTTGCCCGTTTCCTTGGCGTGCACAAGCGCGGGGATGAGTCCGCTTTGCTTGAGTGCGTTCATCGCATCGGCAAACGCGCCGACACCCGGAAGCACCAAACCGTCCGCTTGCATCGCAACGTCGGCGTTATTTGTTACAACGGTCGGCACACCGAGTCGGGCGAACGCGAGTTCGACCGAGCGCAGATTGCCGGCACCGTAATCCAAAATCGCAATAGTCATGGCAAAAACTCCTTATAAGGACACATATATATTAAGTATACCATACACACGCCTGCGCGGTCAACGGTTTTCGGCGAAAAACAAGCATTGACAGCGGGTGCAAACCCGCCTATAATTGAGAAAAATGAAAGGAGGCGACATCATGCGGGATGTGACCTGTTGTTTCACGGGGCATCGGCAATTGCCGCCGAGCGCGGACGGCGAATTGGAAGCGCGACTTGAGCGCACGTTGCGCCGCCTCATTCGCGACGGCTTCACCTATTTCGGTGCGGGCGGCGCGCGCGGGTTTGACACCCTCGCCGCGCAGACGGTGCTTCGCCTCAAAGACGAGTTCGACCACATTCGCTTGATTTTGGTGCTCCCCTGCGAAAACCAAGCCGATGGCTGGTCGGCGGCGGAGAAAGCGACTTATGAGGACATCAAGCGTCGCGCCGACAAAACGGTGTATGTGTCGCGCGCCTACACCGACGATTGCATGAAGCGTCGCAATCGCCATTTGGTGGATCACAGCGCCGTGTGCGTGTGCTA
>JAZTZV010000122.1:0-6229 GCA_045637645.1 Acutalibacteraceae bacterium
CTTTTTGCTTCGCAAAAATCCACCTCCCCTTGCTTCAAGGGGAGGCCTCGCGCTGTACACCCTATGAACTCGCCGCAAGATTGCGGTAGGGGTGAACTCGATTCGCCCGCGTTGTCGCAAGCCAACGATCGACGCGAGGCGATCATTCTGAATACTCCCGCTGCGGCGCGCAGGAAACTCTTGCCTCTCCCTATGGGAGAGGTGGCACGGCGAATGCCGTGACGGAGAGGGCTTTTGAATTTTCTCTGACAATTGTTGCCTACGAAGTTGCCACATGCCACATAAAAACAAAAAGCCTTGCGAACCGATTGGTTCGCAAGGCTTTTTCAATTTCAGATCAGCCGATCGCGGGGAGAGATGCAGCAGCGGCGGATTGACCGACGCGGCGGAACTTCTCGTCAGGCAGGTTGAGCTCGACGCCCGTAATTTCGGGATATTCGTCCGCAAGCACACGGCGGGCTTCCTCGATGACGAGGTCGCCGCCTTCGCCGGACATCACGCGGCCGAGAAGCAGCACATGCGCCACTTTGTAGTAGGTCGCATAGTACGCCAGCGCATGGCCGAGGTACGTACCGATGGAGCGATAGATATCACGAGCGGCTTCAGAGCCGTTGTTCATCTCGCCTTGAACAACCTTCAGCTTCTCAGCGGGAGAGAGGCTCTCGTCAAGAGCGATGCCGGCGCGGGGAGCGAGTTTGATGACGCTGTCTTGCGAGAAGTATTTCACGCCGCAGCCCTTATCGCCCGACCACTCGTCTTCCATCGCGTCGTCTTGGAGATCAACGGGAGCAAACGCCAACTCGTTGAGCCAACCGGTGATGTTGCCGTCCGCGTCGACATAGCCGACCGCTTCGGAAGTGCCCATCGCGATGCCGAGAATTTCGTTGGAGCCGAGGCTCATCGCGCCGGCAAGAGCGGTCACGTCGCCGTCGTTGACAACTTCCAGCGGCACGTCGCCGATTTCTTTGGCGGCACGGATGTAGATGTCTTTGACTTTCTTGTCGAACTCGTCCTTCGGGACTTTGAGGAACAGCGACGCGACCATCGCGCGGTTGTCGACATAGATGCCGGCGGACGAAACGCCGATCGCGTCAACGCGCGGCATTTTGGACGCCGCGGTCTTCATCGCTTCGACGATGCCGTTGAAGTGATAATCGGGGTCGGAGTTGGTTTTCGGGAACCACACCACTTCTTCGGAGTAGATGGATTCGCCGTTGACAACCGCGGAAACCTTACGGTCGGAGCCGCCGGCGTCAAAACCGATGCGGCAACCGTCGAGGTGACGGCCGACAGGCTTCGCGCCCGATTTCTCGGCGGGAGTCTCAGCAAACGGCACCGACACGACGGTGAACTCTTGCTCATAGACATTGCCCATGAAGTCCGCGTCGAACTCACGCGCGCCGCCGACTTTGTAAGTCTCGGCAATGTAAGCGCCGATGGCGTCATCGCCGCAAATATACACTTTCCAGCCGCCGTAAGCCCACAGCAGCATCTTCACGGTACGCTCCACATAGACGCAGTCCGCTTCTTTCATCTCTTCGGTGCCATGAATCTTCATTTTACGCACCGCGGTGTAACCTTGGTTACGCTCGACCGCGACCGCGATCTCCTTGCCGTTCGCCGCAGACGCTTCAAACGCCTTGCAGAACGCCGCCATGGGGATGTAGCCTTGGTCCAGCTTCGGAATGTTCTTAATGTTGACTTCAATACCAAACACGTTCATTTCGGAAAGCCTCCTTTAAAATACTCGTCCTCACAAAAGGACGTATCTTGCTATATATCATCATACCAAATAAATACAAAAACAACAAGTCCTATTGCAAATTTTTTTTGCAGTTTTGGAGAAAATCACAAGTTTTTCGCCGAAAAGTGCAAACAACCGCGTATCAATCCACGCGTTTAACACCGTCCGTTGCCACAACCGTGCCGTCCGCTTTGACGAACACGGCATCCACATCCTCATACGACTGCAAAAACGCCTGCGCCCTGTCAAACCCCATCACGAAACACGCCGTCGACAGCACATCGGCATCAAGCGCGTTCGGCGCGAGGATCGTGACCGACAGCAGATCGTTTTCGACGGGATAACCCGTTTTTGGGTTAAGAATATGGGAATACCACACATCGTCGATCATGTACCCTCTCTCGTACGACCCCGAAGTCACCACCGCACGGTCGTGCACCGCGATTGTGCCGACCAAGTTGTCGGGGTTTTTCGGATCGGCGATGCCGACATGAAACGGCGAACCATCGGGTTTCGATCCGATCGCGACGATGTTGCCGCCGAAATCGAGAAGCGCGCTTGTGCATCCACCCAACCGCAGTCCTTGCGCAACATCATCGGCAATGGCGCCTTTGGCGATGCCGCCGAGATCCAAACGCACGCCCTCCATCAACGTGACCGTTCCGTCGCCGAGGATCATTTTATAACTGCCGCTCGCAAACAACGCCGCGGTGAGTTCTTCGTTTGTCGGAACGGATCCCCGCTCCTCCGCCGCCGTCCACAAATCGGTCAACGCGCCGAGCGTGACATCAAACGCGCCGTCGGTGGCAAGCGAATACTCCTGCGCGGTTTGGAGCAGTTGATACGTCAGTGTATCGACGGTTGTTTGTGCACCATTCGCCGCGTTGAGTTTGCTGATCATACTTCCTGCTTTGGTGCGTGACCAACGTTCCTCTCCCTCTCGAAGAAGATGAACCGATGCATCCAGGGCGATCTCCTCTTTGCCGTCGTACAGCGAAATCGTGCACACGGTGTCAAGCGCCGTGACGGTGCGCGAGAGCGGTTTCTCCTCCGCACAAGAAGTCATCATCAACACCGCGCTCAGCACCGCGATCCAAGAAACAAGACGTTTCATCGTCGTCCTCCTTTTTGAGCAAAAAGGATGTATGCCGCGAAAGCGACATACATCCTCTTGTTCGCAATGATTACTTACCGCGATGCTCCGCGAGAAGTTGTTGAATCTTGGCGTGGGGGTCAACAATGGTGCTGACCGACACGTCGCAGTTGAGCGCCGCAATGAAATATGCCGCGTATTTGGACACATCGACTTCGTGGAACCATTCGCGGTCGGCAAGCTCGGGACGGCGATAGGTCAGGTTGGTGCCGAACACGCCGTGAAGCACGCCGTCGGCAACCGCTTTGTCGAACACCTCGAGGCCGTTGACGAACAGCGCATAGGTCGCGTAGGTGAAGATGCGGTTCGCGTTGCGCTTTTTGAGCTCATACGCGATGTCGAGCATCGACTCACCCGAGCTGATGATGTCGTCGGCGATGAACACATCTTTGCCCGCAACGTCGTTGCCCAGATATTCGTGAGCGACGATCGGGTTGCGACCGTTGACAACACGCGAGAAGTCGCGGCGTTTGTAGAACATGCCGAGATCCACGCCCATCGTCGACGCGTACAGCATGTTGCGGTTCATCGCGCCTTCGTCAGGCGAGATGACCATCAAGTGATCGCGGTCCGCACGGATGTCGGGCACCGCGGTGAACATCGTTTTGAGAACTTGGTAAGACGGCATGATGTTGTCAAAGCCCGTCAGCGGAATCGCATTGTGCACGCGGGGATCGTGAGCGTCAAAAGTCACGATGTTGGACACGCCCATGGCGGTCAACTCTTGGAGCGCCGCGGCGCAGTCAAGGGACTCGCGGTAGTTGCGGCGATGTTGTCTGCCGCCGTAGAGAATGGGCATCACGACGTTGATGCGATGCGCCTTACCGCTCGCCGCTTGGATGATGCGCTTGAGATCTTGATAGTGATCGTCGGGCGACATATGGTTTTCAATGCCGAACAGGTCGTAGGTGCAGGAATAGTTGCCCACATCCACAATGATGTACAGGTCATCGCCGCGGATGCTTTCTTTGATCAAGCCTTTGGCATCACCCGACGAGAAACGCGGGCATTCCGAAGGAACCAAGAAGGTTTCTTCTTCGTAGCTCGTACCCTTGGACCACTCGGTCAAGTAACCGTTGATTTGCTCGCCGAGCTCTTTTGCAGAGCTGAGCGCAATGATACGCAGGGGCGCCACTTGCTTCGCTTTGATAAACAATTCTTCCGCACTCTTCATATCCGTCATTGACAATTCCTCCTAAACGAGACATTACGCAGGCATTATAGCATTTTTCGACGCTGTTTGCAACCCCTTGAGCAAGATTCTGCGCGAAAAAATTTTCAGCCTTGCGCGTCGGTTTTCTTCGTGAACGATGCACAAATCCGCGTTGCGGCGCATATCTTGGTATCAGAGCGCGACCATGCGCGGATAGACCGCGCCGCGTTCGATCTCCAAAATCGCATACGTACGTGTCGACGCGAGCGAGCCGGGATTGAGAAGCAACATACCCTCGTGAAAATCCACGGCGGGAATATGCGTATGCCCGTACAACGCGGCGGCAACCTCCTGTTCCTTGGCGGTGTAGGTCAAGTTGAGCAATCCCGATTTCACCCGCTCGGCGTAGCCGTGCGTGAGATAGAGCTTGGCACCGCCCAACGACACGACCGTGTTGACGGGTACCGCCGCACCGACGTCGCAATTGCCGCGCACGATGTGCCATTCGCGGGGATCCTCCGCCGCCACACGCGCCGCCTCCGCGGCACCGTCACCCAAGTGGATGACCGCTTTCACTTGCGGGCATTGCGCCAACGCTTCGCGCACGAGCGTTTCGTTGCCGTGGCTGTCGGACATAACCAAAACCTGTACCATATTTTCAATCCTCCCAAGGAGTGTGATGCTGTCATGAATCAACCGAACCCTGCTCAACTGAATGCTTTGCTGAACATCGCTTCGAAAAAACTGGGCGTTGCGCCCGAAACGCTCGCCGCCTCTGCCGCAAACGGCGGTTACGACGGGTTGCTGAAGTCGCTTTCGCCCGAGAAACGCCGTGCGCTCGAAGGCATGCTCGGCGATCCCGCACAGTTGCAAGCGTTGTTGCAGTCCGAACAGGTGCGCCGTTTGTTGGCGCAATTCACAAAATAAGTATAGCGAATATCGCACTTAAACACAAGAGGGAGGCGGCAATTCATGGACGATTTAAGCGAAAAACTGGATCGTCTGCTTTCCTCACCTGACAGCATGAAGCGCATCGAAGAGCTGATGGGGGCGTTCACGGGCGGCGAACAACCTGCTCCCCCGCCGCCCGTTGACAACGCACCGTCGCTCCCCGACCTTGGGATGATGCTCAAACTTGCGCCGCTGTTGGCGCAATTCGGACAGGAAGACGACAGCGCCGCACTTCTTCACGCGTTGCGCCCGCATTTACAGCAAGAGCGACAAAAGCGCCTCGACGACGCACGCCAAATGATGCGACTCATCAAGTTGCTGCCGCTTTTGGGAGAACTGAAAAAAGGAGATCCCGACACATGAACGCCACGTTACTTCGTCCGCCGCGTTGCGGCGGAACGGTGGTGCGCCCGCCGTCGCACACGAACGAATCCGATCGCTTGCTGGTGTTAACACTGGCGGTAATTTTGGTGCAAAACCACGCGCCGATCGAATTGATCGTTGCATTGTTGTATATTGCGATGTAAGCAACCCTTTGCCTTTTAGCAAAGGGTTGCTTTCTGTTTAAAATATGATATACTGAATATATATCCTGATTTTATATGGGAGATGGTTTTAATGAAGAAGCTTTGGAGTATTCTGTCCGTTCTCGCGCTTGTCTGCGCGATGATCCCGTTTGCGACGGCATCCGTAGCCGCCGCGCCGACTTTCCGCGCGGATCGCACGGTCTACGCCGCCGACGACACGATCACGATCACGTACAGCGGCACCGATACGAACGACTGGACAGGCATTTATCCCGCCGGCCTTCTCCCCGGAAGCGGTCAAAACTCCATCACATGGCAATACACCGTCGGAAGCGGCCGTGTGACATTCTCCACGTCGGAACTCAATGGTGCGGGCGAATATGTTGCGTTTTTGTGCGACAACGACGGCTACACGGTGCTTGACAGCGCGATGTTCACCGTGCGCAGCACCGACCCGACCGACTATGGCGTGACAAACGCCTCCGTGAAAGCCTCGGTCACAAACGGCAAATCAACGCTTGCGGTGACGGTCACGCCCTCGTCGGCATCGTCGCTGACCTATCGTCTCTATTGGGCGAAAAACGGCGTGCGCTTGCAGGACTATTTGCCCATTAAAGAATTGACGCACAGCGGCAGCGGCGCGTTCACCATCACGTGCAACGATTGCCTGTTCATGCCCGACGATGCGGACAGCATCGAAG
>JAZTZV010000123.1:0-2646 GCA_045637645.1 Acutalibacteraceae bacterium
GACCGCTTGGCCTCCGACTTACCTCCTTATCAATCATGTCTTTTATCTCGCTTTCCAAATATTCGGAAAATTTCTTTTCATCCCGAACCAGTTGCCATACTTTATCCAGACGCTTAAATGCTTTGCCCCGCGCCAAAACAACAGTTCTCATCGAAAGCGAGTAAGTGGACACGAAATGTTCGTTTGCCTGATCGTCGACATTGACGGATTTAAACACAATGCGTTTTTCAGACAGCGCTTTCCCGAAGCGTGTCTCGACAACGTTTCGCGCCATCTTTTCAATCGCATTGCACGTACGGCATCGTTGCGTTCCATGGAAGTAATAAACAATGAGCGTATTGCCGTCTTTCACAGGTGTAGCCTCATCCGCGCGGCGCGACACGCCGCCGTCTTTGACAACCGGCAATATAAGCGCCGTCAATGCGAATATGACGAGAATTACACCGAAGAGTTTTCGTAGCCAACTCCCTTTTTCCCGCACCACTCCACTCTTGGAGCAACCGCACCCCATACCGAGAAGCCGACGGATCTCTTCGGGCGAAATAACTCTACCCGCCGCAACAATCTTTCCATCTACTTCCAAGGTCGGCGTAGACACAATCCCTCGCTCGACGATTTTGTCAATGTCGGTGACCTTTTCAACCGTTGCGGAAACATCAGCTCCTGCAAGCGCTGCGTCAACATTCTTTGCAAGCTGCTGACATTTAGAACACCCCGTTCCGTAAATTTTGATATTCATGGTTTTATCTCCTTATTGGTTATGATTTTCAGTAAACAAAATTGAGTGTCCATCCACAGATAACGAAATAGACGAAAAGATACGCTCCGAAAAGAGCGAGAAGTTTACCGGTCATGATTTTCTTGAGCATGATAAATTCCGGCACGGACGCGGCGGCGGTTGAGAGCATAAAGGCAAATGCCGTTCCAACAGGAAGCCCTTGGTTGATAAGTTCACCTGCAATCGGTATGACCGAAGTGACATTGGCGTAAGTCGGAATTCCGATAAGCACTGCCGCAGGCACCGTCCACCATTGCCCTTCTCCTAAATGCCCGGCGATAAAACCGTCTGGAACAAATCCATGAAGTCCAGCTCCGATCGCGATTCCAAACAGCACCCAAAGCCATATCCGCCTGAAAACATCCTTCGTTTCGGCAGCGGCAAATGCCGCGCGGTTTTTAAACGACATGACTGGCGATTTGGCAGGCGATGCGGAGCACGAACATCTGTAGCAGGCTTTTTGCACATTTCCTACCGCAAGCAGCCGCTCGGCGCGTATCAAATCGAAGAACCATCCGCCGACTATTCCCGACATAATTCCAAGCGCAACATAAACGGATGTTAGAGTCCATCCCAAAGAACTTGCGAACATCGCTACCGCCGCTTCATTTACGCACGGGGACGTAATGAGAAACGCCATGGCTATTCCGACGGGTATTCTCGCGGCCATAAACCCGAGAAACAGCGGTATTGAGGAGCATGAGCAAAACGGAGTCACCGCCCCTAATATCGCAGCGAGAACATAGCACAAAATCCGGTTTTTGCCGACGAGATAATCGCGAATGCGATTAGCGTCAACACCTGCGCGTATGAAACCGACGACATATATCATCGCCGCAAGAAGCACAAATATCTTTGATGTGTCCTCAATGAAAAAGTGGACGGCATCGGCGATCTTGGTGCCGGAAGTGAGATTCATAATCTCGAATGTTAGCCAATCGGCTAAATGTGTGAATATTTTCAACATGACCTTTCCTTTCTTTTTTAGTTGTTTTGCTAAATGAAAAGCTAAAAAAATTCCTTCGTTACGATTGAAGCCGTTTTTTCATGCACTTGAGCATATCCATGACGCAAGGACACGCAAGGCGATAGTAAATCGACTTGCCGCGGCGCTCATCGACGACAACCCCCGCTTCCCTAAGGATTGAAAGATGGCGGCTTATTGTCGGAAATTCATCCCCCACCGCTTCGACAAACTCGCAGACGCAATGCTCTTTGGACGCAAGCTCGCGGACAATCCAAAGACGCGTTGGATGACCAAGCGCCTTGAAGAAGTTCGCCTCTGCAGAAATTGCCGTTTTATCGAATTTATTCATCTGATGCTCCTTAAAAACATTTAGCATAATAGCAAAATGTGATTTGCGTGTCAACCTCCCCCGAAACTATTGAAAAAAGTGACATGAAAAGGCAAAAGCTCACCCCTCGCCCGACAACTCGATGGGATGAGCTTTTGGTCGTGAGGTGACGAGAAAAATCGCCCCGTTGACTTTTGTAGGGCTGGCGTGGTACAATATGCACCATTCTACGCAAAAAACAAAAATCGCGGAGAGTGCTGTTATGGTGATGAGTTTTTCAGAGTGCTGTGAAAAATACGGCGGACGGTATCGGACGGAGCGTCTGATACGCAACGGCGAACTTCACAAGGTCGCCTTGGGTCTCTATAGTGACAAGCCGGAATGGTCGGATGTGGAGGTCGTGCTGGCAAGATACCCAAACGCGGTCGTAACGCTGCAAAGCGCCTATTACTACTACGACCTTTCGGATTCGATTCCAGAGGCATTCCATTTGGCGACAGACAGAGACGCGACAAAGATTTATGACGAACGGGTCGTGCAACACTATCTGCCCAAGGGGACGGTCGGAATCGG